>CAYYWN010000103.1:0-7300 GCA_964474485.1 uncultured Clostridium sp.
GCAGCTAATGGTAAGGCTTTAATATATGGAGAAAAAGAAGGATTTGTAAAGTTAATAAGAGAAAAGGCAACTAAAAAGTTAATTGGAGGGGTTATAATAGGACCTCATGCTACCGATTTAATTCCAGAGATATCTTTAGCTATAAAAAACAATTTAAACTTAGATAAAATAGTAAACACAATGCATGCACATCCTACAACCGCAGAGGCTATACACGAAGCAGCATTAGAATTAGAAGGGGGAGCTATACACTTTGCTCGCTAATATAGATAATGATATAAATAAAAATATAACTAATAATATAGATAAAAATATAACTTCAAAAGTTGTCTATTCAGATAGCTTTGATCCATGGTTCAACTTAAGTCTAGAAGAATATCTTTTAGAGAATTTAAAAGAAAATGAGATAATACTTTATCTATGGCAAAATGCTAATACTATAGTAATAGGAAACAATCAAAATCCTTGGAAAGAATGCAATATAGAGGATTTCAGCAGTGATGGAGGCAAACTTGCAAGAAGACTTTCAGGTGGTGGGGCAGTTTATCATGATATGGGCAATGTAAACTTTACATTTATTGCATCTAAAGATAATTTTAATATAGAAAAGCAGCTTTCAGTTATTATTGATGCAGTTCGTAAATTTAATATAAAAGCTTCATTTTCAGGTAGAAATGATATAGAAGCTTATGGTAAAAAGTTTTCAGGAAACGCTTTTTATTATGGAGATAAAAGTTCTTATCACCATGGAACAGTTTTACTTGATGTTGATAAAAGTAAATTACCTAAATATCTTCAAGTATCAAAAGAAAAGATTAAATCAAAGGGCATCGATTCTGTAAAATCTAGGGTAATTAATTTGAAGGAATTAAATAATAATATAAACGTAGAGTCTTTGAATAAAGCCTTAGTAGAAAGTTTTAAAAAGATATATAAGCTTAATAATATAGAAGAGTCTGTAATGAAAAAAGAGGATTTTGAAAACATAAGCTGTAGTAAAGAAAGAGATATCCAAAGTATAAAGCCTTTAGAAAAACAAAATCTTAATAAAATAAAACATCAAGGAGAAGAAAATATTCACAAAATGAAAAAGCTATATGAAAAGTATAGCTCCTGGCAGTGGCTTTACGGAGAAACACCTTTATTTGATATAAGATACGAAAAAAGGTTTATTTTTGGGGACATAGATATAAATTTAAATGTTTCAAAGGGAGTAATTAATGATACTAAGGTTTATTCCGATTCACTAAATACGAAATTACCAATTATTATTGAGCAAGTATTAAAGGGAATAACCTTTGAAAAGTATTCAATAATGAAGGCACTTAAAAATATCACAAATCAATATGTAAAAAGTGAAGTAAATGGAATAGAAGATATTATTTTGTGGCTTCAAAAAGATTTTTAAATTAAATTATAGCGCTTTGTCAAAAGTAAAAGTTCATACTTAAATGTAGACTTTTATTTTGGGCAAGGCTTTATTTATTTGGAATAGAACTCATTTGAAAAATTTTTATGAAAATTGAATTTTTAATAGCTTTTTTGTACAATTTAATTGCCATATATGATATGCTATAATTAGAGAAAAAATTTTAAGGAGGTGTTATTTTGAAAAGGACATTAGGCATTATTTTTATATTTTTAAGCATTTTTGTTCTATCAGGATGTGTTGCTACAAGCGCAAATAAAATTAAGTATGAAGGAAAAAGCGAAAACTTCATAGGGAGTTTAGAGCTTAATAAAGAGATGGATAATAAGTTATTAATACAATATAAAGATAATAACACCATACCTAAAAGTATAAAGTTTAATTCAGAAAATTTATCTGGATATGACTTTAGTGGGAGCTCAGATTATTCCGAAAGTTTAAAGGCTTTTAGTGTAATATTTAAAAATACCAAAAAGCTAGAACAACATTTTCACGAAAATAAGGATCTAGATAATTTAAAACTTAAAATAAGCTGGGAAGATAAAAGCGAAGAGCTTCAGTTGAAAAAGGTTAACTAAGGTATCTGAATAAATAAAAATGTAAGACTTTAATATTGAAAGAGGTATTGTATATGTATAATTTAAAGGTTAAATTGGTACACAAAGAAGCTAAACTTCCGGTATCAGCTCATAAAGGTGATGCTGGGTTAGATTTATTTTCTGTAGAAGAGATAGAGATAAAACCTGGTGAGTCTAAATTAATACATACTGGGATAATAATAGAACTTCCTGAGAATACAGAAGCACAAATCAGACCAAGAAGTGGACTTGCTTTAAAAAATGGAATTACAGTACTAAATACTCCAGGAACTATTGATGAAGGATATAGAGGTGAAATATCTATAATTTTAATTAATCATGGTAAAGATACTTTTAAGGTAGAAAAGTGCATGAAAATAGCTCAAATGGTTATAAAACCAACTATTTTAGTGAATGTTGAAGAAATAACTGAATTAACCACAGATAGTGAAAGAGGACAAGGTGGATTTGGGTCAAGTGGACTTTCATAAATCTAATTAAATCATAAATTAATGAGATATACTGGGAGCACCCCAGAGATGATGACATTTACTGTCAACACCTCTGGGGTGATCCTAGATTTTAGGGTGATATATAAAGTTCTATTTAACTATATTTGATAAGGATAATTTTAACTTTTCAGCATTTTCACTAAGAATTTTGGCTAAATTATAAAGATCTTCATTAGAGGTTGTTTGTGCGTCTATGGAAGCTGTAACCTCTTCTGTAGAGGCGGTATTTTCTGCGGATATTTCAGAAATATCATTTATATATTTATTTAAAATATCTTTGCCTTTATCAATGAGTTTTATGGAATCAGTAGCGTTATCCATAGATTCTGTTATGTTTTCAATGGATGCTTTGATTTCCACAAAGGTATTGATGGTTTTTCCAACCTGAGTTAACTCTTCTTTAAAGGTTTCCTCTGTTTCCTTACAAATACTTAAAGATTTTCTAATTGATCCATCTATATTATTCATTATAGATTTAATGTTCTTTGAAGCACTTTGAGATTCCTCAGCTAATTTTCTCACCTCTTTAGCAACTACAGAAAAACCTCTACCAGCTTCACCAGCCCTAGCAGCCTCAATAGATGCATTTAGAGAAAGAAGATTAGTTTGTGATGAAATATCAGTAATTTTGTTAAGAATAATTAATATATCTTTAGTATTAGAATTTAAATTTTCTATAGTTTTACTTACCTTTTTCATGGAGGATGAATTTTTCTTTGAGGTATCACTCAAGGTTTGAATTATACTTTTGCTTTTTTCTATATAAATACTGGATGTTTTTGTGGTATCGTTAGCCCTACTAAGAATTTTTACAGCATTACTTATTTCATAATTAAAGCTATTAGATATATCAACGCAAACCATTGAAGTATCACTTTGATTAGAAGAACCAATGGCTATTTGAGATGAAGCTACGGCGATATCTTTTGAATTAAGATTAATTTCATTTGAAATATTAAGAAGTTTTTTAGCTGAGATATCTGTTTCATAAGCAAGGTTTGAAGTTGTAATAAATAAGTTCTTTAAATTATCTATCATATTATTAAAGTTATAAGAAAGCTCATTCATTTCATTAATATCATAAGGAACACACTTTGCTTCTAAATTCCCCTTTGAAATTTCTTTAGTAACATCTACTATTTCTTTTATAGGTTTTACTATATTTTTTGCATTTCTGATGGAAATTACAAATCCTACAAATAAAAATAATACTAGTAATCCTAAACTATAATAGCCTATAATTTCGGAGGTTTTAGATAGTTCTCTACTAGGAATGGTTGCAACTACCTTCCATCCAGTGACCTTTATTGTAGAATATACATTAAACATTTTTACATTATTATCTTTAGAGTTTAAAGAACCGTTATCCCCCTCTAAAATTTGACTTATGTGATCACCTTCCATTTTAGTGCCAATAAGTTCTTTGTTTTTATGAGAAATTATGTAGCCATCCTTGTCCACTATGAATATGTAACCACTTTTACCTAGTTTAACATTTTCTAGAGAAGAATTAAATGTATCAGAGTTCAAATTTATCTTTAGGACTCCAACATTAGTATTAGATGAAATATCTTTAATCACCCTTGCCTGGCTTAAAACAGGCTTTCGTTCACTACTTAAGCTATCTACATGAGAAGGGATCCATAAAGACTTACCTGCTGCATTTATAACAGATTTATACCAAGTTTCGTCTAACGCACTTTTACTTTTAGATGGTGTAATAGAAGTTCCACTAGAACTCAAAGAAAGGTCATCTTCCCTTATAAGATAAATGCTATTTATTTGAAAATCATTAGAAGTAGAAGTTATGTTTGCTATTTTAGATTCAAGTTTACTTTTAATGGTGAATTTGTCAAAAGGCGTATCGTAAGTTTGTGTAAGGGCTTTAGTGAAGTCTTTATCTAAAAAGATTTGCATTGAAAGACTTTCAATGTTCTTGGTAACAAGATTCACATAGTTAGTAGTCTGATCTAATATTTGATTAGTAGAGGATTTAAAATCTTCTACAGTTTGATAACGAGTTAAAAGATGCACTACCACCGTATAACATAATAAACTTATAAATAATACAACTAAAGTTGATGCTACAAGCTTTCTATATAGGGTATGGGAATTTAGCCCTTTTAAGAATTTTAAAACTGGATTTTTAGGATTGTCTTTTTTGGAGTCTGTTAATGTATCAAGTTTAACTTTTTTAAAAAAAATTTTCTTTTTTAAACTAGAAAAAAATTTTTTGAATATGCTATGTTTTTTAAAAGTAATTTTCATGTCTTACCCCCTGTAATGCATCATATTAATTAAAATAATCCTGTAAAATTTTATATTATTGTTATATTTTAAACACATGAAAATTATAACAGATTATATTAGCTACACTTACATATAAATATACTTTTGTATAATAACACAAAAGAACATAGAATAATTTGTAGATAGCTCTGAAGCTCACCTATAATCTGGGTTCACCTCAGCAGAGGTGTTTATACTTATTGGTATGCAATGATTAGGTTTTTATAATTATGTCAATAATTTAAAGAACTATTAAATAGAGCAAGGAAAAGTTTAGAAGGGAGAGAAGATGCTTAAATATTTTAATAAGAGAAATTTAATTATAATGATTTCAACTTTAATTATTTTGTCATATGCTACTCTTTGCCTAAAGTTTTATAATAAATATTTATTAAATTTTAAGGAATCCTTTGATAATAAAGATTACATAAAAGCTAATTCAATTATTTTAAATAAAGGGAACTTTAACATTATAAAAAAAATTAAAATTAAAAAAGATTTAAACACTTATTTCTTAAATTGTATAGAAGAATTAGAGACTAATGAAAATAATAAGGTTATTTCCGAAGAATATGTATTATATACATTAAAGGAAATTGAAAGATATGATGTAGTTAATTCTAAGATTAGAGAAATGCAAGAGTCTATTGCTATGTTTTCCAGTTCGAGAGATGGCTTTGAAAAAGCAAGTAAACTATTTAATAATAAAGATTATGTATCAGCTATGAAGAGCCTTAATGAAATAAGTCCACTTTTCCCTGAATATATAGATGTTTTAGATATAAAAAGGCGATGTTACTTAGCAATAAAAGAGGATACTTTGGATAAAGCTGATAAATTAGCAAAGGATAAGTATTACTCTAAAGCTATATCATTAATTGAAGATAACCTAAATTTATTTAAAGAGGATGAAGAATTATTAGATAAGGTTAAACAGTATGAAAGTGAAAAAGATAAATATCTTTCTGTAAAAGGTAAGGAGGAAGTTCAAGCTGTATTTAAGAAACAGGAAGTCCGTGAAAAAGATAATATAAATTCTTTTGATATAGCAAGTGGTACTAATTATTTTATTCTTGTAAATACAAATGAACAAAAAACCTATGTATATAAGGGGAGTAAGAATAAATGGTCTCTTACGAAAGAATTCTTATGTTCTACAGGAATAAATGGAAAAGAAACACCTAAAGGTACCTTTACCGTACAGAATAAAGGCGATTGGTTTTATACTGATAAGTATGGTCAAGGTGCTAAGTATTGGGTAGGATTTAAGGAGAACTATCTTTTTCACTCTTTGCCCTTTGATAAAGATAAGAAAAAGATAGTAGATACTACTTTAGGTAAGCCAGCCTCTCATGGTTGCATAAGATTAAAAGTTGAGGAATCTAAATGGATATATGATAATGTACCTATTGGATCAAAGGTTGTTATTAAGTAAACTATCAATAAAAAAATAAGAAAGTTAATGAGGAGTTTATCCCATGACTATAAGTAAGAATTTTTAAGCTTCAGTGGGAGTAAAAACACCCTCTGAAGCTTAGAAATCTGTTTACAGGATACGGTTATGATGATTTAAATACTTAAATACTTAAATACTTAAATGCTTGAATATTTAAAGGGTTATAATCTTTGGGTTATCTCCCTTAAAAGCCTTCTCTAAAATTTCTATAACTGTGAGTAAGTCATCATCATTAACTAGCTTTTCCTTATGGTCTATAATAGTAGAATAAATGCTATCATAGACTCTTCCATAATCTCCACTTGGAGTTTTAATAAACTGAGTTATTTCTTCTCCTGCATTGTCAATATAATCTATAATCCCATAATCATCCGGTCTATCCAATCCAAAGCCTTCTTCTTCAGGCATGATATCTTTTTTTAAGAAATCCTCTTGTCTATCTATTGACCTTTTTATAAAGCTTCCTTTTTTACCATGGACAGTGAACCTTGAATAAGGAAGCTTTACTAAATGATTAGTTTTTAACTTAACCTTAAAGGTATTATAAAATAATTGTATTTCATAATAGTCATCAGCATTAGCTGTATTTCTTAGTGACTTAACATCATAGAATACTTTTTCTGGTCTACCAAACAAGGAAATTGCTTGGTCTAATATATGAACACCTAAACTAAAAACAGCGCCATTGTAATAGTCTAGATTATTACTAGTATCTTCAGGTCTATAATAATCAATATGTGATTCTAGTTCCACAAGTTCTCCTAAATTACCCTCATCTATAACCCTTTTTAAAACCAAAAAGTCAGAATCAAATCGTCTATTTTGATAAGGCATTATGGTAAGTCCTTTAGATTTAGCTAAGTCTAATAACTTCTTTGTTTCTTTAAGTGTTGTTGCAAAGGGTTTTTCCACCAAAACATTTTTATTATTTAAAAGACAAAGATTTGCGAGCTCATAATGTGTGTTAGGTGGAGTACAAATAGTTACGAGTTTAACCTCATCATCATTTAAGATTTCCTCTATGTTATCAGTGAAA
>CAYYWN010000104.1:0-5538 GCA_964474485.1 uncultured Clostridium sp.
CCTCGTCTTCTGTTAAGAGTCAATACCATTCAGGAAATGTAGCGCTGGGTTGCACCGTAACCGGTGCAAAAATCACGCTACTACCATCTCGCCGTTGTCCTGATCGATAAAGGAGTGTTTCATTTCCAAGGTGAGGATGCGCAATTCATCATTCAAAGTCTAGCAATAATACTAACATAAGACGTGCACGTTATTGACGTATTTAAAAAAACTCTCATCCCAGACAGGGACGAAAGTTATACTTCCGCGGTACCACCCTAATTATGCATATTAAATGCATCTCTTTAATATTTAGCTCTGAGATAGCTTTCATACCTTAATTTAAGAAGTTTTCACCAAACACTTCCTCTCTATATAAATTTAATAGGACTTCTCTTTCTCTTCACAGCTAAAATATTTATTTATATGAAGATTATAGATTATACTTATATTTATGTCAATATTTCAAAAAATATTTTTTAAAATAAGTAGTAGTTTATATCCTCATAAACAACCTTTATAATAACACCTATAGGAACTGCAATAATAAGCCCTAATAACCCTCCTAGTTTGCCTCCTATTAATATTAATAGGATAATTATCATAGGATGCATCGATGTGCTGTACCCAATGATTTTAGGGGATACAACATCTCCTTCAATTTGCTGAATTATATATAAAAATAGCGTGATCCATAATGCCTTTTCTGTAGATTGAAATAAAGCCATAATTATAATAGGAACAGCTCCAAATAAAGGGCCAAAGTAAGGTATTATGTTAAAGAGTCCATTTATCAAAGACAATAATAAAGGAAATTCTATTTTAAAAATTACTAGTGATACAAATGTAAAAACCCAAATTACAAAACAAAGTATAAATTGACTTATTATGTATCTCCCTAAAATCTCATCTATATCTTTAGCGATGTTAGTTACAACTCTTCTATTTTTAACTGGAAAAATCATAAGAAGTTTCTCTGAAATAATTTCTTCATCTATTAAAAAATAATAAGATAAAACAGGAACTACAGCGTACCCCAAAGAGTTTTCTCCAATTTCTATTATTCTTTCTACAGTACTACTTGAAATATCAACTATATATCTGTTTACTTTTTCCCCTATTAATTCTTCTAATATCATTAGGGTTTTATTATTAGATAATTTTAATTTTTCATATATATTGGTTATAAAACTATCTATATACTCTAACCTAGGATATAAATTTTTACTCTCTCTAATTATTATAGGTATTATTGTAATAAAGGAAAATATAAATAACACTAAAAAGAAACTTATAATAAATATTGCTGAAATCTTTTTATTTATTCCAAGTAGCATAACCTTTTTATGTACTGGTTTTAAACTATAAGCTAATATAAATGAAAATGTAGCTACACCTCCCAATTTCCTAATTATATCAATAGAAAATAAAATATAAAGTAATAATAATAAACATATAAATATAACTAAGTATCTTATCTTTTTATTTAAAATTTTCATCTTTTTTACCTCAATAATAGAGCTTACCATAACCTTTTATTTGGTAAGTTCATAAATTCTATCCCTTCCTTTTTACAAATAATTATATTATCATCACCTAGTATAAGATCTCTTGGTGATATTATTTTTTTATGACTAAATAATTTATATAAAAACCCTTCACATATTACCATTGCTTTTATAGTGTAATCTTCTGGATCTATTATTATGTCTTCTAAAAAACCTATTATATCGCCATCCTTATCTATAACTTCTAAGTGTCTTATACTATTAAACTCTAAGAAACTATCTTCACATTTACCTTTCGCTATTATTCTTTCATTTATGTATATTATGTCCTTAATAGAAATATTTATATCCTTTGCTATTAAAGATTGGGAAGATATTTTAAATCCTGTGACCTTAGCTTTTGAAAAATTAATTAAAACATCTTTAACTACCCCCATATTTTTACCGTCTTTATCTATGACCTTTTTAAAAATTATATCTTTATATCTCCACATACTATAGACCATCCCTATCTTTTAAATAACTTTTCTAATTAATCCTAACCTATACTTATATATATTTTGCCTAATAACGCAAAAATAATACCCGATTTAGGGTATTATTTTTATATATCATATATTTAATAGCTATTACCCATGAACTTCGTTATGTAATTCATCATGGTTATGTTCTTTGTAATTCCATGGATTAAGCCCAATAGATTCTCTATAATTGTTTATAGCTTTATGAATTGCTTCTTCTGCTAAAACTGAGCAGTGCATCTTAATAGCTGGTAGACCATCTAATGCTTCTGCAACCGCTTTATTAGTTAATTCCCATGCCTTTTCCAAAGACTTTCCTTTTATAAGTTCAGTTGCCATACTTGATGATGCTATAGCTGATCCACATCCAAATGTCATAAACTTAACATCTATTATTATATTATCTTCAACTTTCATATATATCTTCATTATATCTCCGCATTTAGCGTTTCCAACTTCACCAATACCATTTGCATCTGGTATCTCCCCTACATTTCTTGGGTTTCTAAAATGATCCATTACTTTATCGCTATACATACTAAAATTCCCCTTTCTTAATAAAATCATGCCATAAAGGTGACATATTTCTAAGTCTATCTATTATTTTAGGTACCACAGATAATAAGTAATCTACTTCCTCTTCTGTGTTTCCATCACCTATAGATAATCTTAATGACCCATGTGCTCTTTCATGATTAAGACCTACAGCTAGGAGGACATGCGATGGATCAAGAGCCCCCGAAGTACAGGCACTACCGCTAGATGCACAAATATTCATATCATCTAAGGATAATAATATACCTTCACCTTCTATAAATCTAAAACATACATTAACGTTACCTGGTAATCGATTTTCACTTATAGGTCCATTTAATTTAGTATGAGGGATCTCCATAAGACCACTTATAAGCTTATCTCTTAACATTATGAGCCTTTTACTACTTTCATCCATTTCATTTACCGAGATCTCCAAGGCCTTACTAAGCCCTACTATACCCGCTATATTTTCTGTACCTGCTCTTTTACCTCTTTCTTGCGCACCACCATGAATTAAATTGTCAATTTTTATTCCTTTTTTAATATACAAAGCTCCTACACCCTTAGGCCCATAAAATTTATGAGCTGCAAGAGACAACATATCTATATTCATTTCTTTAACATCTACTGGGATATGTCCTACAGCTTGAACTGCATCAGTATGAAATGCAACATTTTGTTCTCTACAAATTTGTCCGATTTCTTTTATAGGCTGTATTGTACCAATTTCATTATTAGCAAACATTATTGAAACCAATATAGTACTATCCTTTATAGCAGATTTTAACTGTTCTAAATTTATAAATCCTTCTTCATCCACATCTAAATATGTAACTTCAAAGCCATGTTTTTCTAGATACTCACAAGAATGGAGTACAGCATGATGTTCTATTTTACTAGTTATTATGTGATTACCCTTATTAAAATTAGCAAAGGCAAATCCTTTTATTGCAAAATTATCTGCCTCGGTTCCACCACCTGTAAAGAATATTTCATTTCTTTCAGCATTTATAGCCTTTGCTACCTTATCTCTGCTTGAATCTATTATCTTTCTTGTATCTCTTGATATTGAGTATACCGATGAAGGATTCCCGTAATGTTCACTAAAATAAGGTATCATTTCTTCTAATACCTCTTTTTTTGTATATGTAGTTGCAGCATAGTCCATATATACTACCTTTTGCATATTACCACTCCTCACTTTTCAATTTTAATTTCCTGGCTTGAAGACTTTATTCTATTATAGTCATCTACCATATCTTTTAAGGTAACAGATTGCATAACACTGTCTATACTATGCTTTACTTTAGCCCAAAGAAGCCTTGTAGCACAACAATCCATATTATTGCAATGAGTACCTTCAACACAATCTGAAATTTCTATGGGTCCTTCTAAAACTTCTATAATATCTGCAACAGTTATATCTTCTGGTTTTCTATTTAATATGTATCCTCCCTTTGCTCCTCTCACACTCTTTATTATATTTGCTTTTCTAAGAGGAGAAAATAACTGTTCAAGATAATACTCTGATATATTTTGTCTTTCCGATATGCTTTTAATGGAAATAGGCATTTCGTCACAATTTACAGCTAAATCAAGCATTGCCTTTACACCATATCTGCCTTTGGTAGATAATTTCATATTATCACTCCTATTAATGTTGAGTGTTTCACCTGGTTTTCATGATAATTTTATCAAAGCCGACTAGAGTTGTCAACAATGACTTGAGTAGTAAAACCACAGATTATTTATTAATTAATGTTACTAATATTATTTTTATTGTCTCTAACCTTTTCTAATAATGTAACTATTTAATACTAATCTATAGCCGTACTAAAAGCTGATTATGCTTTACATCTATTTAATCTTATCCCAATAATCCTTAGAAGCCCTCTCCATTTTATTATTCCCATATTCATAATAAACACTATCTTTAATATTATTGGGTAAGTATTGTTGTCTTATATAATTATTTTTAAAGTTATGAGGATATTTGTACTCTACTCCCCTACTTAAGTTTTTAGCTCCACTATAATGAGCGTCTTTTATATGAAGCGGTATATCCCCAACTTCTTTTTTCTCTAAATCACTAAGTGCTCTATCTATAGCAACTATTACAGAATTAGATTTAGGAGAGGTGGCTAGTAATATAACAGCCTCAGCTAAGGGTATCCTTGCTTCTGGAAACCCTAACATCATAGATGAATCTACACAGCTTTTGACCATAGTAATTGCATTAGGATATGCAAGACCTATATCTTCACTTGCTATAACCAAGATTCTTCTACATATGGATATTAAATCTCCAGCTTTTATTAGTCTAGCTAGATAATGAAGTGAAGCATCTACATCGCTTCCTCTTATAGACTTTTGAAAAGCACTTAAAATATCATAATGATTGTCACCTAACATATCATAAGCGATAACTTTAGTCTGAGTGCTATCCTTTGCTATATCTAAATTTATAATTACGCTATAATTTTCATCTAGTGGCGTTGAATATATTCCAATTTCTAAAGCATTTATCGCTTTCCTCACATCTCCATTAGAAGCATTTACAATATATTCTTTCGCCTCTTCTTTTAACTCTATACTTATATTTTCCTCTTCTTTATTTATCATTTCTACAACCCTATCTATAGCTATTTCCATATCTTCTTTTTCTACAGGTTTAAATTCAAATATGGTAGATCTACTTAAAATAGCTTTAAAGATATAATGATATGGATTTTCTGTGGTACTAGATATAAGAGTAATTCGACCATCTTCAATAAATTCAAGTAAGGATTGTTGTTGTTTTTTATTAAAATGTTGTAATTCATCTATATAAAGAAGTATTCCATTTATACCTTCAAAAGTATCTAGAGTGCTTACAATTTGTTGGATATCCTTTAAACTAGAATTTGTGGCATTAAGTTTATAACAACTTTTGTTGCTTTTTTCAGCAATTATATCATCAACCGTAGTCTTACCAACCCCAGGGCGTCCATAAA
>CAYYWN010000104.1:5548-7260 GCA_964474485.1 uncultured Clostridium sp.
TCTTTAAAATTCGATCTAATATCTTTCCATTTCCCAATATATGTTTTTCGCCTACCACTTCATTTAATTCATTAGGTCTTAATTTATCTGCTAAAGGTTTCCTCATATTAATCACTCTTTCAATATAATAATTCATATTCTTTTATATTTATTTTACCATAAACATAAAAGGATATCCTATGTATCTAGGATATCCTTTTATGTCTTTTTTTAAAACTTACTATTATATACGCTGATTTTATATTAATTATATCGTAACTAAAATAGTTTATTATAATTAATTAATAAAATTAATTATAAGCTTATAGATGTTCCTGTAATACCTTTTAACCCTTCTTTTACTTTATCTAATGATGTTATTACAGTTTCTCTATCATCTTTAGAGGCAGCGAACTTTATAGCTGCCCTAACTTTAGGCAACATAGATCCTGGTGCAAAATGACCTTCCTCTATATATTTATCCATTAAGTTTACAGTTACTTTGTCCAAAGATTTTTCTTCTGGTTTTCCGTAATTTATATAAACCTTTTCTACTGCTGTTAAAATAAGCAGTTTATCAGCATCCAATATTTCCGCTAATTTCTCCGATGCAAAATCTTTATCTATTACCGCATCTACACCTTTAAGATATCCATCCTTTTCTACTACAGGTATACCTCCACCGCCTACAGTAATTACAATATGACCTGCATTGACTAGAGCTTTTATAGAGTTTTCCTCTACTATTCTAACAGGTAAAGGTGATGCTACAACCCTTCTCCATCCCCTATTAGAATCTTCTTTAAATACATATCCTTTTTCATCACTAATTCTTTTTGCTTCTTCTTTTGTAAAAAATGAACCTATTGGTTTAGATGGATTATTAAAGTTTTCATCATTTTCATCAACCACAACTTCAGTTATTAGTGTAACTACATCTTTATTTATATTCCTTTTTATTAATTCCGTCTTTATAGCTTGTTGAAGATGATACCCTATGTATCCTTGACTCATCGCTCCACACTCAGGAAAAGGCATAATTGTATTAGCTTTATCTACGCTATTAGAAACTTCATATGTTGACACTATCTGACCTACTTGCGGTCCATTGCCATGAGCTACTATAATACTATGGCCTTCCTCTACTAAATCTACCAAATATTTTGCTGTATCCTTTGCTGTATTCAATTGACTATTTGCAGAAGTATCCTTTGGATTTGCTTGAAGAGCATTTCCGCCTAAAGCAATAACTATTTTACTCATTTATCAATCTCTCCTTACAGGCTTATTTTATACATAATAATTATATCATCTTTATTAGCATATATACATAAATTTGTAATAATTCTATACAACTTTAATATTTACTTCAATATCCTCTTTGCTTCTAAAAATCGTTGAAATGCTGTAATAATTACTGCTAATGAAAATATATCCGTTATAAATACTAAATTATGAGAGAAAATTATCATAAGTGAAAACATAATAAAGCCTTCAGTTCTTTCTGCAAAGCCTGCTTGATAATAAAAGGACTTCATGCCTTTTTTCTCTGTTAATGCTGCAACGGTTAAAAACAAAGTCATAGAAATCAAAATGCATATAGTAAGAATTAAAAGATGTAATATATCTTTAGGAAACTTTATAGCAAGCGTTAAAATTATACCCATTTCAACCATCCTATCAAAAGTTATATCCATTAGGGTTCCAATTGATGTTGTGATTCCCTTCTTTCT
>CAYYWN010000105.1:0-7177 GCA_964474485.1 uncultured Clostridium sp.
TAAAGGTTTCTCTTACTATATTTCTAACTAATAGTTCATTATCTGCAGCTTGAATAGGGTTCGAAAATCTCCAATCAATTTCTAATTGTTCCATTATATGAGTCAGATTTCCAAGGTCATCTATTTTAGCCTTCACTCCACCTACTTCTTTGTGTCCCATTTCAGGCTCTAAACCATAAGAATCCATAAGCATAAGACTTTGTTCTAGTGCAGTTCTTACAGAGCCTTTTGTTCTAGTCCAATACTGTTCATGCAATACTTGAGAGGTAGATAGCTCTTCAAGCTCAGCTTCATCATTTGGAGTTTTAACCCAAAATTCTAATTCGGTAGCAGAGGTTACATTAATATCTTGGATATCTTCAAAGGATATGCCATAAGAGGAAAGACTGGTGGGATTTTTGGAAAGCAAACTTAGAATAGTATTTTTAAAGTAATCAATGGATCTTTTTAAAATATGTCTTGAATCTACAGGATTTCCATTATGATATAAAAAACAAGGTATTCTAAGAGTACCTACTGGTTTATTACAAAATGGGTCTATATTTTCATAATTATAGTCTATATACCAATTGCAGTTTAAATCACACATCATATCAATATTAGCATTATTTAAGCTTGCTATACCTGGAAGAGTAACAGAGGATCCATCAGTTTGTGCTGCAACTCCATTTAAAAAGGTATCTAAATCATTTAAAAAAGCTTTTATTGGAATTCGTTCATCGGTATCATTGCCAGCAAGATCAATACCTACTAAGGATATGAATCTTATTTCTGGATGTTTGCTAATTATTGATTTTAGAGAAGTTTCATTATGAGAAGTTTCTGGGATTAAAAATATTAGGTCGTTATTCATAAAATTTTATCTATACCTTAATTAGGGTATAGACATTTCACATCCTTTCTTTTAAAATAGACAAAATGATATAAGAATAATATTATTATAATTAGGGAAAGAATATCATTTTATATGATAAAATATAAAGAAATTCTATTACAACAAAAATTTTATGTCAAGAAAATGACGTAATTTTAACACTTTATCAAATTTAAATGTATACAAATGTTACTTTAACATGGATGGACTTTCCATGGGGGTATATTTATAAAAATAAAACACATATAATTATTGAAGAAGGGAAGTTTTTAGTATGGAAGATAACTTTTATAACAAAAATAAACCTATAGGAATTTTTGATAGCGGAGTAGGTGGTATTAGTGTGCTAAAAAAAGCTATAAAAATACTCCCAAATGAAAATTATATATACTTTGGAGATTCAAAAAATGCACCTTATGGTGTAAAAAGTGTGGAAGAAATAAAAGAATTAACTTTTGAAGCTATAGATATTTTATTATCAAAGGGTTGTAAGGCCATTGTTGTAGCTTGTAACACAGCTACTAGCGCTGCTATAGAAGATCTAAGGAAGAAGTTTAAAGCTATACCTATAATAGGAATAGAGCCTGCTGTAAGGCCAGCTGTAAATTTAAACAGAAAAGGTAAGATATTAATAATGGCAACTTCTATAACTTTAGCAGAAAATAAATTCAACAATCTAGTTGAAAGATGTGCAGTGAACTCAGAGTTAGTTGCTCTTCCTTGTCCTGGCTTAGTAGAGATGATAGAAGAGGGGATAGTTGAAGGAAAGGGTATAAAGGATTATTTAGTGAATAAATTTGAAGGTAAGATAGATAAAGATATATCTTGCATAGTTTTAGGCTGTACTCACTATCCTTTTATAAAAGAAGAAATAGTTTCTATTTTAGGAGATGAAATACCTATAATTGACGGAAGTGAGGGTACAGCAAGGGAACTTAAAAGAAGATTAAAAGAAAGCAACATTTTAAGTGATAGTGATCAAAAGGGTGAGGTACAGATATTTAATTCAAAGAATAGCAGTAATCTAATAGAGCTTAGTTACAAGTTATTAGAACTAAAACAATAAATATTAATAATGGCTAGGGTTTTAGTTTACAGACTAGATTTTGTGAAAGTGATGACAATGTCCCTTGCATCTTATATAGATAAGGTTTAAACATCTTTTTTAGGTTAATCATTATTAGGAATATAATAAATAATATATTGAGAATTGTATGTGATAAAGGTTATAATACTATTAATTCATGATATATTGAATGCATTAAGTTGTACACATTAAAAGGAGGGATTTTTATGAATCCAGTAGTAACAATGGAGATTAACAATGGAGGAATAATTAAAATAGAATTATTTCCAGAAATAGCACCTAATACAGTTAATAATTTTATACATTTAGTAAACAAAGGATTTTATGATGGGCTAACCTTTCATAGAGTGATACCTGGTTTTATGATTCAAGGTGGATGCCCAGAAGGAACAGGCATGGGAGGACCAGGGTATGGCATAAAGGGAGAGTTTTCTGGAAATGGAGTTAAAAATCATTTAAAACATGAAAAAGGAGTCATATCCATGGCAAGGTCAGGTCACCCTGATTCTGCAGGAAGTCAATTTTTTCTAATGGTAGAAAAAGCTCCGCATTTAGATGGTCAATATGCGGCATTTGGAAAGATCATAGAGGGTATGGATAATGCAGACAGTATAGTTAAGACTAAATGTGACTATAGTGATAAGCCATATGAAGATCAAGTTATGAATAAGGTCACAGTAGATACATTTGGGGTTCAATATGATGAACCTAAAAAAATATAAGATAAATTTTTAGGGAGTGAGATGTTTTGGAAAGTAAGATGATTTTGGCTTATGGTCTTGAACAAAAGGATCTAGAAGTACTTAAGATGTCTAATATAGAATATAAAGTTATAACAACTAAAATATTTCATGAAAAAATAGAAGACATAATAGAAAGAGCCGTACAAGAAGAAAGCGATGAATTTCTTTCAAAAGAAAAGATAATTTTATTTAATGGTTTTATTGATGATGAATTAGATAAAATTATAAAGCTAATACGAGCTACCATAGGAAGAGAACCTATTTTAGCAGTAGTTACTGACACTTCAAAAAAGTGGACATTTGAATATCTTTTAGAGCATCTTATAGAGGAAAGAGAATGGTATAAGAAGATGCAAAAGGAGAAAGGAAATAACTAAAGTGAGCAGAGTAGGAGAAAAAATTAAAAAGGCAAGATTAGATTCTAAAATGACTCAAAAACAATTAGCTAAAAAGCTTGGAGTAGCTGAAAGTTTTGTAAATGATGTAGAGATGGGAAAAAAGATAATAAACGAAAGTCTAATTACTAGGATATCAAAACTTCTAGATAAAGATATAAATGATATCAGTATGTCTATTGACGAAGAGGCTTTAAATGAGGAAACGGTGAAGCCTAAAGCTCCTGTTTATACATCAGATAGTTTAAGCAATAAAAAAAATAAGCCAAAAGAAGAAGTTCAAGATATATGGAGTGAAGCTTTTGGTGAAGTCTTAAAAAGTGTTCCTATTTTTAATTATGATATGTCAAAAGTAATAGATAATAAAAAGCTACCTGTGATATCTAATAAAATAGAAGGTCATCCTCAAGATAAGGTATTTTTTCTTCAAATAGAAAATGATGATATGGCAGGATTTAGAATAAGAAAAGGCGATTTAGCACTATGTCATTTTATAAATGATATGGAAGCTAATACTATCTGTCTCATAGAATTAGAGGGCAGAAGAATAATAAGAAAAGTAAAAAGGTTAGATAACAATAAGGCTTTACTATTAAATCATAATGTTGATTTAGATACAGAAACAGTTTTAATCAAAAATATAAAGTTCATAGCAAGATTAGATAAATTAGAAATCATTCTTTAGCATATAATCATAGCTGTAGTATTAAAGAATTAAAATTACGCAAAGCTTTATATATATTAAGTTAATTTGAAAGAGATATTTTTAAATGGATACTTTAAAAATATCTCTTTTTTTTGTACATTTAAATAATTAAATGCAAAACTATAAAGATGAAATACATAAAATAGCTTATTTTAGGGGCAAAACTTATAACTACTCATAAAATATATAGATACTATTAATAGGAGGTTTTTTTATTAATATCAAAAAACCAATTAATAAACATAAAAAGCTGTTAATAAGAGGGGAAGATGAAGCCTTATTAAGTGATTTAATTGATGTAAGAGAAGTACTTGCAACTATGCCTTTAGATTTAAAAGAAAAACTTATTAACTTATCTAGTGTGGATAATTTTAAACCAGGATATATTGAATTTCTAGTTTTATATGGAGAAAACGCTATAAAAGTAAAAGCATCTGTTAAGAGTTTGGGTGGTAATCTTGAGGAGTTAGGTTATGGATTTGGAATAATCACTTTTAAAATATCTGATGTAGATAATATAACTAAGGTAGAAGGTATAAGTTATTTTGAACTTCCACAAACCTTATATATAACTTCCCTTGAAGGAAATAAAGCATCTTGTATAAATGAACTTTGGAGTCTTTATAATCTTTCAGGTAAAGGTGTATTGATTGGATTTATAGATTCTGGAATAGACTATAGACATCCCGCATTTATGGATACTAAAGGCAATACCAGAATTGAGTATATTTATGACATATTTTTAAAAAAGGGTTGGAATAGAGAGGAAATAAATCAAGCTATAAACTCACAAAATCCTTATGATCTAATAGCGCATAGGGATTTTGTAGGTCATGGAACCCATGTTGCAGGTATAGCATCAGCTGGTGGGAATATAGATAAGGTTTATTACGGAGCTGCCTATAATAGTTCTATTGCTATGATTAAAATAACTCCTCCTGGAAATTTAAATTATACTCAGGCTAGTCAAATAATGCGAGCTATTAAAATTTTATTAGATAAAAGGTCAGAATTAAATATACCTTTAGTTATAAATTTAAGTTTTAGTACTAATAATGGTGCCCATAATGGAAGTAGCATATTAGAGCAATATATAAGTACTATTTCTAATATATAACCTATAAGTTTTGTAATAGCAGCAGGGAATGAAGGGGAAGCAGCACATCATGTAGGGGGGATTTTTAGAGAAAGTCAAAATATAGCTATAAATATAGCCGCAGAGGAAAAAAGTATAATAATACAATTATATAAAGAAATATTAAGTGATATTTCAATAGAAATAACAAGTCCTTCAGGAAAAGCTACAGGTAAAAAGCCGGTGGTACAAGGTAGTACTGAGGATAATATTGATTTGAATAAGGTAATCATATATTACACTGGGCCAAGACCCTTTGATATAAATGGAGAAATCATAATAAGCATTTTATCTATAGAAGGGAAGTCTCTAATTACAGGTGCATGGAATATAAACATAACTTTAGATAATGATTATAAAGGAAGATATGATATGTGGCTTCCTATTTCAGAAGGATTAAATCCTAAAACTAAGTTTTTGCAACCTAGTATAACTAATACATTGGGTATACCGGCTACGGTAAGTAATGTAATCTCCGTCGGAAGTTACAATTATTCTACTATGAATATATCGGGATTTTCAGGACGTGGTAGAGATGTAATAGGAGAAATTAAACCAGATTTAGTGGCCCCTGGTGAAGATATAATTTCCGCAGCTCCTGGAGGTGGGTATGATAGTAAAACAGGTACATCTATGGCAACGCCTTTTGTTTCAGGTATAGCTGCTTTGCTTATGGAGTGGGGTATTATAAATGGAAATGATTCTTTATTATTTGGTCAAAGGCTTAAATATTTTCTCCTAAAAGGTGCAAGGAGGAATAGGACTACACTAGTTTATCCTAATTATAGTTTTGGATATGGTGAGGTTTGTGGTAAATCATCATTAGATTTAGCTACATCTTTAAGAGGGGGAGAAGGTTTTATTATGGAGTCTTTGCGTGTAGATTGTGGAAGTCTTTATTTAAATCCAGATTACAATAATTATCTAGTTGAATATTATGGTGATATTGTGAAGAGTTTAGAAAAGGTAAGTGATATTTGTGCTTTTATTTTAGATGAAAGCTTTGCAGTGATATCAGTAAAAAGTGATATAGAAAATAAAATATTACCTACTATAACCAACATAGTGTATAAAGAAGATACTAGTTTATATACATTATCTCAAATATCTCCTATAGAAGCAGCTGATATATCACAGTTTCATAATCATCCTTACTTACCGCTTGATGGATCAGGTGTGTTGGTTGGTACTATAGATACTGGTATAGACTATCTAAATAAAGAATTTATGTATGAAGATGATACTACTAGAATAAATTATATCTGGGATCAAACCCTAACTACTGGATCTAAACCTTTAGGATTTAATTATGGAGTAGAATTTAATAAAGAAGAAATAAATCGAGCAATAAAAGCAATGCAAAATGGCGAGGACCCTTATAAAATAGTATCTAGTAAAGATGAGATAGGTCATGGTACTAGTATGGCTGGTATTTTAGGGGGAAGGGGAAGAAACCCTGAATTAAAAGGTGCAGCACCAGGCTGTGAGTTTGCTGTAGTAAAGTTAAAACCAGCTACAGGATTAGATTTATCTAAAGATGTGAGTGGAAAAGACAGGGTGGCATACAATAATACAGATGTAGTAATGGCAATAAAGTATCTAAGTCAGCTTGCAAGTGGACTAAATAAGCCCTTGGTTATATATATATCAGTAGGTACTAATGCTGGTGCTCACGATGGTAATAGTATTATAGAAAGATATATTGATGAGGTATCTAGAATAAGGGGTGTTGTAGTGGTTAGTGGAACAGGAAATCAAGGGGATGAAGATTTGCACGCTTCGGGTATGTTTCAAAATACAGGAGAAGTTAAAACCTTAGAGGTTAAAATATCAAAGGAACAAAGAAATTTAGCTTTTGAAATATGGATAGATAAGCCAGATAAGGTATCCATAGGTGTGATTTCCCCATCTGGTGAAGTAATAGAAAAGGTGCCAGCAAAACTTAAGAAAGGAGAAGAAATACAATTAGTGTTTGAGGGGAGTAAGGTATTTATAGAATACTATCTTCCGGAAGAACTTACAGGTGATGAACTTATAAGGGTAAAAATTGAAGATGTAAGGGAAGGGATATGGCAGTTTAAACTTTTTGGTGATTATATAGTAAGTGGTAGATATAATGCATGGTTACCGCAAAGAGATCTATTAAAGGGTGACACTAGATTCTTAACTCCTAATCAATTTATAACTTTAATGATTCCATCTACTAGTAGAAGTATAATAACTACATCTTATTATAA
>CAYYWN010000106.1:0-7134 GCA_964474485.1 uncultured Clostridium sp.
ATACCCTCAGTAGATGATGGATCTAGTAGTTTTCAAATGTCTTTAAATATGATTGAAAACTCAAAAAGACAAGGAGTAAAGGCAATTTGTGCTACTCCCCATTTTATTGTAGGAGAATACGAGATAGATAGAATAGAATACGAGGATAGTATTGAAAAGTTAAGGAAAGGTACTAGGGATATAAAAATAACAAATGGATTAGAATTGTACATCAATCCTGAATTGCCTTACTTATATGAAAAAAATAAAATATGGGGTATAAATAATAAAAGCTATTTATTAATTGAATTACCAATGAGAGACTTTCCAATATACACAAAAGATGTATTTTATGAACTAAGGCTACTTGGGCTTAATCCTATCATTGCTCATCCTGAAAGAAACATCGCAATACTAAAGGATCCTAAGTTACTCATAGATTTAGTTGACCAAGGTACACTAATACAAATGAATGCAGGAAGCCTTATAGGAATTTACGGTGATAGAATTAAAAAGTTCGCGGAGAGTTTAGTAGATAAAAATTTAGCGCATATTTTAGGCAGCGATGGCCATAATGATAGTAAAAGAAATACTAATATAAAAGATGCTTTTGAAATTATTAAAAGTAGAAATTTAAGTTTATATAAATGGATATTAAATAATGAAGAAAAAGTATTAGATGGACAAGAAGTAGAAATACTAGAAATACTTTTAAATAAAAGAAAAAAGTTATTTGAATTTTTTAAAAAAAATTAAGATAAGTATTTAGATATTATAATAAGTTTTTAAAATAGGTAGCCTTATAAAATTTGTATAAAGTTTTGTAGGGCTATTGATTTTAAAATAGATAATTTAGGTAATTGATATAGATATTACATTAATATATGTATTTATATGGAATATGATATATTATTCAATTGACTTAATATAGTTTAAAGTGTAAAATTATTTAAGAAAACAAGCTTGAATGAGGTGCAATATGAAAAATAAAAAAATTGTTACAGAAACATTTAAATTGGGAACCTATCTAATTGATTCATTGTTAGTAATTTTATCAATATATATAGCTTTTATTGTAAAGTTTCAATTTGAACCACCTATGTACAATCTAGAGCCATTTATAGATATAATACCATTTATAATAGTTGCGTACTTAGTTTTTATGTATGTCTTTGGATTAAGTGATATATTGAAAAGAAGCATAGGTGAAACAATATATTCTATAACCTTAACGGTAGTTTCACTTTTTATCACCACTGCTTTTATAACATTCTTTGCTAGAGGATTCTCTTTTCCAAGAAGTGTTCTCATAATAAGTCCATTTATACAGTTTGTTTTATTGTGTATATGGAGAAGTATAGTTTGGAAGTTAAGGAGAATGCAACACGGGGTTAAAGATTCTCTTATAATTGGTGAAAAAAATATAGACTATGTTACAAAGAAGATACTACTAAAACAAAATGAGTTATATAACATAAAGTATATCTGTGGAAGTAAATCCAAAAATATAGATGAATATTTAGACGACGTAGAGGTTGTATTTATATGCAATGATGTAGATTACAATATAAAAAGTAGTATAGTAGATAAATGTTTAGATGATAGAAAGAGCATATATATAATACCGGATATATATGAAATCGCAATATTGAATTCTAAATTAAATAGGGCAGATGATATTCCTATGTTTAAAGTACAAAAACTGGGACTTAATTTTGAACAGCTATTCTTTAAACGAATAGTAGATATTATAATTTCCATTATAGGAATAGTTTTAACTAGTCCAATTATGATAGTAGTATCTATAATCATAAAGTTAACAGATAGAGGAAACATATTTTATAAACAAGAAAGAGTAACTCTTGGAGAAAAAAGATTTCAAGTTCTTAAATTTAGAACAATGGTTATGAATGCAGAACAACTTACAGGACCAGTCTTAGCTGGGGAAGATGATCCTAGAATAACTAAGATAGGGAAAGTCATGCGTGCTACTAGAATAGATGAGTTACCTCAATTTTTTAATATATTAAAAGGTGATATGAGTGTCGTTGGTCCAAGGCCTGAAAGACCTTTTTTTGTAGAAAAGTTCAAAAGCGAGATTTCAGATTTTAAATACAGAACTTTGGTAAAGGCAGGATTAACAGGTGTTGCACAGGTTATGGGGAAATATACTACAACACCTGAAGACAAAGTAAGATATGACATAATATATATCAAAAATTATTCTATTTTGCTAGATTTAAAACTTATACTTCAGACTATTAAAATAATGTTTATGAAAGATAGCTCAGAAGGCGTAACATTAGAGGAACCTTTAATGGATATAATAGAGAAAAGGAATCCTAAAATAGTTGTAGATAAAGATTAAAAGATATTAGGCCTTGCTTAATATCTTTTATAACATATTAAAATAAATAATTTAAGAGGTAGTATGGATGAAAAAGTTAGCATATGTGATTACTCAATCAGAAATGGGTGGAGCTCAAAAGAATATACTTTTACTCTGTAAAGGTTTGAAAACTTATTATGATATAACTGTATATTCGGCTAGTGGAGGAAATATGATAGATATCCTAAGGGAGATGGATATAAAGCATAAAGTTATACCTAATATGGTAAGAGAAATAAGCCCATTAAATGACTACAAGGCTTATAAATATCTAAAAAAAGAGTTTCTAAAAGAAAAGTTTGATATAGTTCACTGCCACAGCTCTAAAGCAGGAGTTTTGGCAAGGGAGGCAGCTAAAAAGGCTAGAGTGAATAATATAACATATACAGCCCACGGATTCGTTTTTAATGAGCCTATGAGTAAGCTTAAACAAACTATATACAAAATAGCTGAAAGAAGAGAAGCAAGATTTAGTGATAATATAATATGTGTAGATCCTAAAGATATAATTATAGCAAAAGATTTAGGCATAATACCAAAAAAAGAATTAGTTTATATTCCTAATGGCATAGACTTTGAAGATGGTAATAGTAAAATGAGACTTCAAGAAAATGATACATTTAAATTTGGATTAGTAGCTAACTTTTATGAAACTAAGGGACATAGATATTTAATACCAGCATTTAAAGAGATATTAAAGAATTATCCTAAATGTGAACTTATATTAATTGGTGATGGAATACTAAAAGAAGAAATGGTTTCTTTATCAGAAGGCGAAGTTAAAATAAAGTTTTTAGGATACAAAAAAAATGGTGAAGAACTTATAAAAGATCTTAATTGTTTTACGCTATCTTCAGTAAAGGAAGGATTTCCTTTTGTAATTTTAGAGGCTATAAAGCAAAAAGTACCTATAATATCCACAGATGTAGGTGCTATTAGAGATATTTTAAAAGATGATAAATATGGCCTAATTATAGAAAAAGCATCTATAGAAGAAATGAAAAAGGCTATGGAATATGTTATAAATAATTATAAAGAGGCTATAAACAAATCAAATATGGCCTATGACTATTGCAAAGAAGTATATTCTTTAGAAAATATGATCAATCTTACAAAAAACATATATGAAAATTACATTTAAAAAATTAATAAGTTTAAGTTTGGGGGTAAACCAATGCAATTATCAAATAAAGTAAAAAAGATCTTATTGTTTGTGCTGAATTCTTATTTAGCAGCTCTTTTGCTTGTGCCTAGAGAGGTTAATATATATAAAAATTTAGGCCCGGCAGATTCAATATTATGCTTATTATTTATATTCTATTTTATTGCAATATTAAGAAGTGGAAATATAAAAAGGTATGTAGTTCTTAATGCAAAAAGAGTATTTAAAAATAAACTTATTAAAACTATGTTATTATTGTTTATTTTTATGATAACTTCAACTATATATGCAAGTAATAAATTAGTATCAATAGGAGAAGCATTTAGATTTTTTAGCTATATACTAATAGGAATAATGATTTACTTAGATTTAAATAATAAAAGCTTTCTTAGAATGATTATTACTAATTATTTTATGATGACAGGAATTATATGTATATTTGGTATAATTCAATTCTTCACTGGAAAAGGAATATCTACTACAGTTATAATAATGGATGAAGTTAATAGGGTACAATCTACCCTTGGAAATCCTAATGCTTTTGGAGCCTTTTTGGTTATAAGTTTCTTTCCAGCATTAACTTTGCTTATAGGTGAAAAAAACAAAAAAATGAAGTGGTTTTATGGATTTAATTTAGTGTTAATATCCATTAATATAGTTTTAAGTTTCTCTAGAAATTCTTGGCTAGCTTGGACTATTGGAATTGTATCATTAGCACTACTTTATAGCTATAAGTTTTTATATATACTAGCTTTAAGTGGCGCAGGGGCTTTAGTGTTCCCGTCTATGAGGGGAAGACTCCTTCAATTTACGGATGTATCACAAAATATGTCTAGGATAAATATATGGAGAGTAGCATTAAAGATGATTAAAGAACATCCTTTTAAAGGCATTGGAAATGGTAACTTTTCAGCACTTTATGATAATTATGTTGAAAAGTATCCTGAACTATGGATGGAAGATATAAAAGGCTATCCTAGTCATAATTCCTTTCTTAAGGTCTTTAGTGAACTTGGCGTATTCGCCTTTATTATATTTATAGCAATAATGGGTAGAATAATAAAAACAGTTAACTTTTTAAGGAAAAATTTAAAAGGTTATTATGGTGAATTTTATACAGGTTTTTTTATTTCTTTAATTGTGATGATTATATTAAATTTGTTTGACAATATATTTTTTGCTCCGCAAGTGGCAGTTCATTTTTGGATTTTTGTATTTATTGCAGAGTATATTAGAGAAAATATAATTATATTTAATAACTAGAATTTAAATGGATGTGAAGATTATGATAGATATTTTAGGATATCCAATTTATAGTGGATATAAAAAAGAAATATTAAATGATATAGAAAAAATAGTAAGCTCCGAGGGGTGTGCACATATTGTATCTGGAAATCCAGAAGTTTTATACCAAGGTTTATTCGAAAAGCAACTTTATGATAATTTTATTTCAAAAAGAAGTCTAATAATACCAGATGGTGTTGGTGTTATATTTTCTGCAAAGGTTAAGCGCTTAAAAGTAAAAGAAAAGATTGCAGGGATTGAAGTTATGCAAGATATTATAAGTGATTGTAATAGAAAAAATAAAAGCATATATTTACTAGGATCAAAAGGTTCTATAGTAAAAAGGTGTAAGCTAAATATAGAAGAAGCTTATAAAGATATTAATGTGGTAGGTTATAAAGATGGATATTTTCATTTAGATAATTGTGATACTGTAATAGAGGATATAAATAAATGTAACCCAGATGTTTTATTTGTTGCAATGGGATGTCCAAGGCAAGAAAGATTTATAATAAAATATATGGATAAACTTCCTTGTAAACTTTTTATGGGCGTAGGGGGAAGTTTTGATATATTGGCAGGTGAACTAAAAAGGGCACCAAAGTGGATGATAACTTTTGGAATAGAGTGGCTTTATAGAATATTAAAGGAACCTTTTAGGATTAAAAGAATGAAATCTATACCTAAATTTATGATTAGAGCTATAATAGGTAAAGCGTAGGTGGGGTTATGAGATATGGGATGCAATATTTAAAAACAGAAAATGTTCATTTAATTAAGGATATGGGAATGATACCTTATAAGTTATTTAAAAGGCATGGATTTAAGTCCTCTGTCATTACTTATAAAAATGGAGAATATCCTTACGTAGATAAAGAAGTGAAGGGCATTAATTTAAGATTCGTAAAAAGAATATTTAATAACTTTTCATTAGATGGGGCGTTACATTTAGTTAGATATGCTAAAGATTACGATATAATACAGATATTTCACACTACATTATCATCTTTTATATATGCTTATACATATAAGATATTTAATGCAAAAGGGAAAATATATTTAAAACTTGATTGTAGCCATAAGCTAGTAGAAAGAATTGAAGGGTTAAATAACCTGCAATATAAAATCTTAAACAAATTTTTTACTAAGATTGATTTAATAAGCGTAGAGCAAGAGGAACTTTATCCTAAAATTAAGGATTTGTTACCCAGTCAAAAAGATAAAATAATAAATATATCTAATGGACTAGACTTTGATTATATAAGTGATATAGGACTTTCTTATGATTTTTCTAAAAAAGAGAATATAATTCTAAGCGTTACAAGGGTAGGGGCAAAGGAAAAGAACACGTCTATGTTATTAGAGGCCTTTGCTAATATAGAGGGTATAGATAAAACAGATTGGAAACTTGTTATAGTGGGTCCAGTTGAAGAAACCTTTAAAGAGTACATAAAAAACTATTTAGAGTCTTATCCTAGTATAGCTAATAAATTAATAATTAAGGGTAATATAGAAAACAGAAAGTGTTTATATGAAGAGTACCAAAGAGCTAAAATATTCTCTTTAACATCTGACTTTGAAAGCTTTGGTATAGCATTTATAGAAGCAGCAGCTTTTGGGGATGTTATAGTATCAACAGACGTAGGCATAGCAAAAGAGATAGTAAGAGGTGGCAATGGAGCTATTGTTCCTATAAAGGACACAAAAGCTCTAACAATGGCACTACAAGAAAGTATATATAAATCAGATATAAAAGAAATTAGCAATAAAACTTATAAAATTACAAAAGAAAAATATGATTGGAATAGAATTATAGATAGACTTTATGAACATATATCAAAATTATAAAAATAATTAAGTATAATTGATAAAAGATGATGAATTAAGACTAAATATTTTAATTTCATCATTTTTTTTGTTATAAAAATGATTTTAACCATAAAAAGACTGATTGCAAGGTAAAAATAATCATCGAAATATTCAAAATAGATTTTATAGAAGGAAAATTAAAAACTTTACAGAATATATAAGGTGAATAATTAAAAGGAGGTCAATATGAATATTATAGAAATAGATGGAAATGGATTAGATTTAGAAAAGATCATTTTGGTTTCAAGAAAGGGCTTAAAAATAGAAATAACTAAAGAAGCAAGAAAAGGTATCAGAAAATCCAGAAAAATAATTGAGCAAATAGTTGAAGAAAAGAAAGTTGTGTATGGTGTAACTACAGGGTTTGGAAAGTTTGCTGATATAAGTATATCTAATAAGGATTGTAAAACATTGCAAAAGAACTTAATTCTTTCGCATGCCTTTGGTACAA
>CAYYWN010000107.1:0-7102 GCA_964474485.1 uncultured Clostridium sp.
AGTATAGGTCCAGTCCTTTCAAATTTCAAAAATTAATTAAATCATTAAATTCTTTGTACTTTCTAACATTATTAAAATCTATTTCTTCCTTTGCTGCCTCTTTTACTTTAGGATCTATTTCTATTGCCTTTTTCATAAATTTTAAAGTGTTTTCTAAATCTCCATACCTACCATATATACTAGCTTTTCCATAATAACTCCATACATATTCTTCAACCTTTAAGGCATCATCATATAATTTTAGAGATTCCTCATATTTTCCAAATAGTTCATAAATTAAAGCTTTATTAAATTTTGAGTAGCCAAAGTCTGGATTTATATCTAAAGACTTATCTATGCACTCCAAACCTTTATCAAAGTCACCTTTATATCCTATAGCAATACCTTTTATATTGTAGGCTTTATAATTATTTTCATCTAAATCTATAACTTCATCACATTTTTCTATAGCTTCAGTGTACTTTCCATCATAAAACTTAGTCAAAGCCTCTTGATTTTTACTGTCTAATTTTTCATTTCTTTCATTAGAAGCAATGATTTTAGCATTTTCCTCTTCTTTTTCTTTTAAAATAAACTGTTGCTTTTCATCTATCTCTTTTAATTTATTTTTTGCTTCATACTTTGTGTATGCTATTATAAAGATACCTACAAAAGATAGCAATGTAAATATTATAATTTTCATTCTTAGTTTTTTATTCATATGTATCCTTTATCCCTTCTAATTCATCGACAAAAAATTTCTTTTTTATTTCTTCTAAAAATATTGTAACTGCTAAAAGGTCTGCACTGCCTCCAGGACTAATTTTCCTTTTGATAAAATCTTCTTCTAAAGACTTTATTTCTTCTCTCCCTTCTTCTTTGCACATTCCTCCAAGATTTAAGATGTGTTTTGATCTTGTCTTTACTTCTTTTAATGTTTCTACTGAATGTCTATATAGTATAGTAGTATCATCACAATATTGCATTATTCCAATAAGTGTATTCACTATTCTATCTTTATGTAATAATAAATTGTTTTTTTCATAAAAAGGAAGTGAATAATTAAAAACTAATGGAAGACCCTTTTCAACCTCTTCACGAACTCCCTTTATTCCATATTCTAAATATAGCTTTTCACCATGAGACAGACTTTTTTTTAGATTAATATCCTTAAAATCTTTCTCAGTAATGCCTTTAGTCATAGCTTTTATATTATTTTGAATTGATTTAAAACCTTGCTTTTCATAAAGAGTTTTAGACACTGCTGCTACTGTTATTCCCATAATAAATAGCATACCCTTATGAGTGTTTATTCCTGAATTTTTTAAAAACATTTCTTTTTCTGCCTCTATACCTATGTACCTTATAGCTTTAAATATTTCATCATGGCTTTTATTAGAATAACCTTCCTTAGAAAAAAGTAACATAAACTTTATAAGTGCAGTTGTACTATCTATGAATTTATAATAATCCATATCACTATGTGCCCCTGAATTAATTGGTGATACAAGCCCTGGTTTAGGGTAAGTCAAAATCTCATATAACATAGCTTGAACTGCAAGTTCTCCTATGTTAAAAGATATTAACCCTATTTGATTTCTAGATTCCATTTACAGCCTCCTTGAAACACTTATAACTTTTCTCTATGTAATCTACAACGTCTTTAAATTCATGTTTTTCTGATCGTACACAAATTTTAGCGCTTTCATCACATATAAAGCACCTTCTTGGGGCTTTTCCTAATGTTTCTCTAGATATACTCTTTTTATCTTCACTAGAATATACGTCTATATCAACACATCTTCCTAATGGATGATTATCTTCGATTTCAATAGATATCTTTTTAACCTCTAGTGCTTCTTTATCTAAAATCATAGTAATATTAGGCCCCTCTGCTGTTATTTTGATAAGTTTAAATATCTTTACACTACTCACCATAGCCTCCACAAGTGTATCCATAACCCTTATTATCTCTTTTGCTGTATCATTATCCTTTTTTGTTCCTGGATAGTTTACCCTTATAAAGACTAATGTTTTACCGAAACGATCCAAAAGTTCTTCTTGAAAATTTACTCTTTTTTCTCTTTCTATTAAAATATCCTCTGGGGTATAATTCATATATTTTGAGAAGACTTAACTTATGTTATATCCTCCACTATCTCCTTTCCAATTTTAGTTTGTAAAAACTCTAAAGTTACCCTTGGAAGAAGAGTTTCTAACTTATTAACATCTTTATCTTTTATTAATTCTCTAACTTTAGAAGCACTTATTATTTCTCCCTCTATAGACTTTCTAGGTATTATAGACAAATTAATATTAAACTTTTCTAATTCTTTAAATAATGAATCATTATAGGCTCTTGTTACCTTGCAATAGGGCTCTTCCCCTACAAATCTTCTATCTATATTTAACTCTTTACAAAAGTATTTTGCAAATATACCTGCATCTATATCTGTATATGTTCTTAATATGTCATCTTCTTTTTTAAAGAAATATGTAGGAAATGTAGCTAAAGATATTATATATTCCCCGCCCCTAATAACCTTAACATTTTTCAAATCTGAAGTTCCATCCTTAACCATATTATATCTACTTTCAAAGGGGAAAGCTGACTTATCCTCTTCTACTATAAATACTAAAACCTCTTTTGAAGCTTGTGAAGCCTTTTCAATTAAATATCGGTGACCTTTGGTGAAAGGATTGCAATTCATAACCAAAGCAGATCTTGATTTATTAATATCTATATTATGCTTTTTAATAAGCTTTTTAATATGATCATGAATATCATATATGCCATTTTCAAGTAAGGCTGCCTTTTGTGCTTTATATAAAAGCTTAAATCCTAAAGATGAAAATATATCTATATTTTTAGGTTTTGTAAATATAAAGCTATGATATATTTCTTGATAAAACAACCTATCCAAAAGAGAGCTTACTAACATTGCAGTAATCCCTTCACCTTGTAACTCTTCATTTATAGCAAAACCTTTTAAGATATTTTTACTTTTAGATGCTGTAGCTACTATATCACCTTTCACCCTTAAAACTACTGTGTAATCTATATCTTTTTCATAATCTAAGCCAAAGGCATTTAAAAACCTCTTCACTTCATTTCTTTCTTCTTCATTATTAATATCAATAATTTCTATTTGCAATTCATCCATTTGAATCACCTATTCCTATTTTTAATAATTTGATTTGATCTATATATTTTTAAAAAAGCAAATCAATAAATATAATAGTTTATTTTATCATTTAGACCTTTTTTGTTTTAGAAGGAGCCTTAGCTCCATCTAAAACTTATTTTCCTATTTATTCTTTAACTTTTCTAATAACGTCTATTACAGTTCCGTCTCTATATTCAACTACCGCTACTATATCTTCTTTTAGTTCTATATTTTTTGGTTTTCCTGTTAACTTTTCACATATACCTTTTAGTTTTTCGATAGTCATTATAGGAAGATTTGTTTCTTTTAATTTTTCTATCAAGTCCTGTCTTCTTGGGTTTATTGCAATACCTCTTTCTGTAACTAAAACGTCTATGGTTTCTCCTGGAGTATTAACAGTTGTAATCTTGTCTCTAATTAAAGGTAATCTTGCCTTCATAAGATTAGAAACTATTATTGTAAGTTTAGCTCCTGCTGCTGTATCGCTGTGTCCTCCTGATCCTCCCATTATGGTTCCATCTGATGCTGTTGTAACATTTACATTGAAATTTGTATCTATTTCTGTAGCTCCTAAAATAACAATATCCAGCTTATTTACTACGGATCCTTTATTATGTGGATTTCCATACATAGATGCTGACATTCTTTGATGTTTATGGTTTGTAGAATAGGACTCTACTGCCTTTAAATCAAAGCATTGAACATCAAATAAGTATTGAAATAACCCTTCACTAAACATGTCTACAATATATCCTGTTATTCCACCTGAGGCAAAGCTACCTTTTATATTATCTCTTATCATTATATCTTTTAATTCCTGTGCTACAGCTAATGATATACCTCCAGCACCTGTTTGAAAGGACATACCATCCTTCACTAATCCAGAAGCCTCCATCACTCCTGCAGCCATTTTAGCTATTTTAAGTCCCACAGGGTCTTTAGTTATCTTTGTTGTTCCTGAAACTATACCTTCAGGATCACCTATAGAATCTACAACTACAACATAATCTACATACATTTGACTTATTTCAATAGGACAGTTTGGATAAGGAACTATAGTGTCTGTAATAGCTATAACCTTATCTGCATACTCTGCATCTGCTATAGCATAACCTAAAGCTCCACAGGCTGCCTTTCCACTTAATCCATTTATATTTCCATAATCATCAGAGGTTGGTGCTGCAATAAATGCCACATCTATTTTTACATCACCACTTTCGATAGCTCTTCCCCTACCTCCGTGTGTTTGCATTATAGCTGGTTTTTTTAAACCACCTTCTGAAATACACTTAGCCACAGGACCTGATATGTAACTTGCTATTACCTTTGTTACTATACCTTTTTCTATATACTTTACTAAGGGTGCATGAACTGGAAATATAGCACTTGCAGCTACAGTTAAATCTTTTATTCCTCTTTCAGCCACCCTTTCTAAGACCATGTTAAACACTTTATCGCCATTTCTTAAATGATGATGAAAGGATATTGTCATACCATCTTTTATATTTACTCTGTCTAAAGCCTCATCTATAGATTTTAAGACCTTTTTATCTTCTGGTCCTACAGAACTTTCTTTAACGGAGGTCTTTCTTTTTATTAGTGAGTTTTGGTATGCTCCATCAAATGGAATTACCTTTCCATACCCTTCTATATATTCTGGAATATCTCTTTCTATATAGTTATTCATAAGTCTATCCCACCTTTTTTGATTCTTTTATTACTTTTGCATTATATAAGATTTAATAATCTAGCTAGTTCTACAGTTGTTGTTGCTCTATTTATTATCGGAGCATCTATCATCTTTCCATCTAAAGAAAATACACCTTTTCCTTCTTTTTCAGCTTGTTCCATAGCCTTAAGCACTCTTAATGCATGATTTACCTCTTCTTTTGTAGGGGCAAAAACACTATGGATACTGTCTATTTGCCTTGGATTTATTGCGGACTTTCCAGTAATTCCAAGGCCCTTTGCTTTTAATGTATCTTTTTCTAATCCTTCAAAGTCGCTTATATCTGTAAAAGGAGTATCTATAGAATCTATTTTAAAGGCTCTACATACTGTAGCTATTCTATTTCTCGCATAAAATATTTCTTCCCCCTCTTTTGTTCTCTTTATACCCAAATCAGAGGTCAAGTCTTCTCCACCTAATAAAATAGCAACTACTCTATCTGAAACATTTATTACATTATATACAGTTTCAAGTCCAAAAGCAGTCTCTATAAGTGGTATTATTTTTATAGAACCCTTTTCGAAGCCTTCTTCCTCTTCTATTTTATTTAATATTTCATGAGCTTCCCTTATTTCATTTTCGTCAGCCTTTGGTACCATTATGCTATCGGGCTTAGTTCTTGCTATAACATCTAAATCTAAATGACCAAACTCTGTATCGAGTGGATTAATTCTAACTACCACCTCTACAGATGAGTAGTCTACATTTTTTATAGCTTCTCTAACCAATATTCTAGCACTATCTTTTTCTGTTATGCTTACTGCATCTTCTAAGTCTAAGATTATAGAATCTGCACCTAGTATAGCTGCATTTTGAAGCATCCCTGGATTATTTCCAGGCATGAAAAGCATAGTTCTTCTTAACTTTTTCATTTGAAATACACCTCACAATATTGTTTCTTATATACTTATTTTACTATGCTTCCATAGCTCTTTTTATAGCAGTTTCTACTCTTGCTTTTATGGTATAGTCTAGTGCACCCTTATCCTGCACCTTTAAGCTTATGGATTCAACCTTTAAATCTTTTAATGTATCCTTTATAACCTTTAATATTTGATCTCCAAATTGTTTCATTACTATACTTTCTAATTGAATATCTACAGTATTTTCTTCATTTGGCGATACCATTATAAATACATCATTAGATTCTAAAGTTCCTGCCTTAGCCACTTTAGAAATTTTCATAAAAATCACTCCTCTTATCAAAAAGGCTCATTAATTTAAATGTTTATTTTTAACCTCTTTGATTTTTTTATTTACCCATAGCTAAAAGACATTAAGAAATCTTATTCACTATGGGTAAGATGTTCTAATAGTAAAATAATAGGTTCCTTTTATTATAGTTAAATATAATATTTACCTTAGAATTACTTTATACTATCTAAATAAGCTTGTTGACCTATCTTATATAAGTTGTTACCTTCACTATCTATAACTACCACTACAGGTAAATCCTTCACTGTGAGCTTTCTTATAGCCTCCGCCCCCAAATCCTCATAAGCAACCATCTCTGCTTCTTCTACAGATTTTCCTATTAAAGCAGCTGCTCCGCCTATAGCTGCAAAGTAAACTGCATTATTTTTTATTAATGAGTCTATTACTTCTTTGTTTCTAAGTCCTTTACCTATCATTCCTTTAAGACCTTTATCCAAAAGTCTTGGGGCATAAGGATCCATTCTATAACTAGTAGTAGGGCCTGCTGATCCTAGCGCCATTCCTGGCTTTGCAGGACTTGGGCCTACATAATATATTATGGCGTCTTTTAAGTCTAACGGAAGTTCTTTTCCTTCATCTAAAAGATCTACTAATCTTTTATGAGCTGCATCTCTAGCTGTATATATAGTTCCACTTATAAGCACGCTATCTCCGGCCTTAAGATCTTTAACCTTTTCTTTTGTAAGTGGGGTTGTTATCTTCTTTTCCATACTTATTTCCTCCTATAATTCTATTTCAGCATGTCTTGTAGCATGGCAATTTATATTAACCGCTACTGGAAGTCCTGCTATATGAGTTGCATAGGTTTCAATATTGACAGCTAAAGCTGTGCTTCTTCCTCCAAAACCTTGAGGTCCTATACCTAAAGCATTTATACTCTCCATTAATTCTCTTTCTAAATCTGCATAATAAGGGTTTGGATTTCTTTCTGATGTAAGTCTAATTAATGCCTTCTTAGCTAAATTAGCTGACTTATCAAAAGTCCCACCTATACCTATACCTACTATTATAG
>CAYYWN010000108.1:0-4127 GCA_964474485.1 uncultured Clostridium sp.
TTTTATATTTTTGATTACTTATTTTTTAGGAAATTTACCGTAACTTAAGTTTTTATAGTTTCATCATCTATCTTTTGCGATACCTCATAAATCCCTTTAATGTCTGTTGCTCTATAAGGCTTTAAAGGAAATCTTAAATCTATAAATTCCTCTTCCCCTTTAGGATTTGTGATCTTAACCGCTTCACCATCTACTCTAGCATTTATCTGAACCTCTTCTCCAGATTTAAAGCTATATTTATCTAACATTCCATTATCCAAAAGTCTTCCTACTACATTATGAACTAGTATAGGAAACTCAGCTTTAAGTGTCAAATCTGAGTTATGAAGATCAAAGCCTAAAACCCCTACAACTTTACCATTGTAATTTCCTATAAATCCTAGGTTATTTTCTTCTACCTTTAAAAACTCTTCAGACCAATTTGGTTTTTCTATTTCCTTATAACTTTTTATAGCAAATTTTAACCCTTCAGTATACTTGCTAAGGCTACTTTCAGTTACAACTCCATATCCTCCTTCAAGCTCTTCTTTAACCTTAAATATAGAATTACTTTCAGGATTTATAAGAAGTAAATTTCCTTCCTTTGGAATGTTTGTTGGAGTTATATTATCGAATATATAAAGGTCATACTTATCCTCTTTATTTATATTTGCTTCTTCATTTGTCTTATAAATATCTATACTAGGTATAGTTTGCAAAGCTCTTTCTAAAAATATATTTTTTTCTGTAACAAGGAGAACCTTTTTCTTATCTTCATGCAATATCTTTTCAAATATAAGGTTATCTTCTTTTATACTATCTTCTTCTGTAAGTTCCGCTTTAAGTATATCTCCTTTAAAGGAGATTTTATCAAACAAAACATTTTTACTTTCTTTTGGATTTAAAGTTAGAGATTTTATATCTAAAAGTTCATCTCCTCCATATAAAGCTATATCCGAAGTGTATTCATAACTTCCTCTATTAGTTACTTTAGCTAGCACCCTAAGTTCCTCTTTATTCTCACTATAAGAAAGAAAGTCTAAAGATGCATTACTTACCTTCTGTGTTAAATCAATTACTTTACCATTTATATCTGTTATATCTAAAGATTTATCAGTGAAAAATATAGCTTCATAGCTCTCATTCTCCTTAGTTATTGCTCTTATAATAGATACACTATCCTCTATATTCCCACTTACAGACTTTAGCTTTATAGATTTCAACTTATCTTTTGCTAAATATTTATCTTTAGAACTAGAAAGCTCTATAGAAGGTTTTTCTGCTGCGTTTATTATTGTAATTGCTGCATCTCCATTTATAGAATTTATATAATCCTCAGCACGTCTTTTAGCTTCTTCAATTCTTGTAACATCACCATAACTAGCAGTCATACTACCAGTGCTATCCATTACTATTATTATATTTTTATAATCCTTACCCATCATAGATATAAATGGATCTGTTAATGCTAAAGTTAAAAACACTATAGTCAAAAGTTGAAGTAAAAGCATTATATTATATTTTAATCTTTCAAAAGGAGTAGATGCTTCAACATTTTTATATACTTCTTTCCATAAAAATGTGCTTGGGATAATATGATCTTGCGACCTTTGTTTTAAAATGTACAAAAATATCAATAGAGGGATAAAAGTCAAAAATATAAGTGGCCATGAATTTACAAGTTTCATATTCTCACCCCCTATCTTTTATTTATGAAGCCTTGAACTGTTAAATCTTTAAATATTATTTTTTCAATAGAATCTTCAGAACTTATAGGTACATATGTTGCGCCATACTTAGATGATATATTATTAATATATTCTTTAAAACTTAATAGCTCCTTCTCATAGATATTTAATATTGAAGGATTAAGGTTTACTCTAACACTTTCATTACTTTCAGAATCTAATAAATTTAAATTTCCATTTAACTCTGGGCAAAGCTCTTCTTTTGATAATATATGAATTAAAATTACTTTTTGCTTTTTATACCCCAAATACTTTATAGATTCCTCTAAGGATTCTTTATGAAAAAAGTCAGATATTAAAATAGATACACCTTTTCTTTTTGGTCTAAAACCTTTTATGGCCGAATGTATATTATTTCTACCTTTAAATTCTATTTTTGAAAGCTCCTTTAATAAGTCTTGTAATAAAGGTTTCCCTGATCCGGATTTTATATTTAATAAGCCTTCACTACTTATTAAATTTACACAAACCCTATCAAGATTATTTAGTATTATATACGAAAGTGCTCCTATTATCTTAAGTCCCTCATGAGACTTTTTGTATTCACCAAAATCCATAGATTTGCTACTATCTATAAAAAAATTAAATTCTGCTTCTCTTTCTTCCATAAATAATTTTATAAATAATCTTTCAGATCTAGCATAGGCATTCCAATCTATACGCCTTATGTCATCTCCAGGTGTATACTCTCTAAAATCCGAAAATTCTAAGGATGTACCTTTTGAATTTGATTTTCTTCCTCCCTTATTTCCAAGGCTTAATCTCATATTTAGATTTATATTTATATTTTGTAATCTTTTAAAAAAATCTTTATCAAATAAATCATAGTCCATATTCTATACTACCTTTATTTCTTCAAGGATCTTACTTATAATATCATCTGGATTAATCCCCTCTGAAAGACCTTCAAAATTAAGAAATATTCTGTGCCTTAAGGATGGATATGCTACTATCTTTATATCTTCAAAGGATACATTAAATCTACCTTCCATCATAGCCCTAACTTTGGCAGCTTTAAATATAGCTTGAGCTCCTCTAGGGCTTGCTCCTATGCTAATATATTTTTTTGTAATCTCTGGAGAATCTTTTAGTTCTGGGTGAGTTGCTAAAATTAGTTTTAAGGCATATTCAGAAACAGCCTCGGATATAGGTATTTCTTTTGTAATCTCCCTTATACTAAGTATATCTTCTGCATTTAATATGGCATCAATTTTCACCTTTTTATTTGTAACAGTTATATCCATTATCCTTTTTAATTCTTCTAAAGAAGGAAACTCAACAAATACCTTAAATAAAAACCTATCTAGTTGTGCTTCTGGCAAAGGGTAGGTACCTTCCATTTCAATAGGATTTTGAGTAGCTAAAACCATAAAAGGTTCCGATAGCTTATAAGTATTTTTACCTACAGTTACCGTCCTTTCTTGCATAGCTTCTAATAAAGCTGATTGAGTTTTAGGTGTTGCTCTATTTATCTCATCTGCTAAAACTAAGTTAGCAAATATAGGCCCTTTCTCAAATCTAAATTCATTTGTGTCATTTTCTTTCACTATAATATTAGTTCCTACCACGTCAGAAGGCATTAAATCTGGAGTAAATTGTATTCTTGAAAATGAAAGATCTAATACCTTAGATAAGACCTTTACAAGCTCAGTTTTTCCAAGTCCAGGAACTCCCTCAAGTAATATATTTCCCTCACTTAAAATCCCTACTATAACTTGCCTTATTATATCCTTTTGTCCAATTATACCTTTTGATATCTCATCTTCACAAGCCTTTATCTTATCTAGAACCTTATCTATATCCCCTTTATTTAATTCCATTATTTCACCTCATATTATTGTAGACCTTTAAAATAGCTTTTTATTATATCTTTTAATGCTTCTGGTATCGTTAGATTATTGACGCTATCATAGGCCTCTTTAGTATAATTTCCTATTACTTCATCATAATTTATAGATTCTCCTCTTTTTGCTAGACCTTTATTAGAATCTACTGTTTCTGATGAAGAATTGTCATTTTTATTTCCTGTAAGATTTTCATCAATTCCTTCATTTCTATTTGGAATAAATACCTCTTCTTTATTTAAAGGTGTATTGGTATCAGCTTTATTTATACCATTCTTACTTCCCTTATTCCAACCTTCACCTTTTCCGCTACCTTGATCTTTCCCATTACTTTTACCTTCTCCCTTGCCGTCTCCACTGTTTTGCCCATCATTTCCTTCCTTACCTTTACCTTCACTCTTTCCGCCTTTATTATCGATCTTTGAAGCTGTACCTTCTGTTTCATCCACCAAAGATTTTAAAGCCTCACTAGTTTTCTTTTCATTTTCATCACTTATATTACCTTCTTTAATATCCTTTGATAGTTTAGTTTCTTCCTGCAAACATTGAAAGTCCC
>CAYYWN010000108.1:4137-7094 GCA_964474485.1 uncultured Clostridium sp.
TTTTAATATCTTTTAGCGCCTTATCTATACCCTCTTTATTTTTATCACTTAATTGTTTGGAAATACCCTCCATAAACTTATTTTCTGAAAATTTATCTACTAATTTATTTAAATCTTTATTAGCCTTCTCTTTTCTCTCCTCTTCTCCTTTAGGATTTATGTCCTTTTGAATATTTTTAAGTAGCTCCTGCTTTTCCTTGCTAAGATTAGGATCTTTAGCCTCTTTTTCAAGCTTTTTATCTAATCTTTCTATAGCTTTTTCTATGTCTTTTTCTGTCTTTGCATTTTTTATTTCTTTTTCTGTATTTTCTAAAACCTCTATTATCTTTTTCTTTTCATCTTCTTTAAATTCATCTATTTTTTCTATAACCTTTTTCTGCTCTTCTATTTTATTTAAAGTTTCTTTTTCAACCTTTTTGGTTATTTCTATTTCTTTTGCTAATGTCTTAGCTTCAGTTTTTATAAACATTCCAACAGATGATATTAGTATTAGGAATAATACCATCATAATTTTCTTCTTTTCTATAATTATAGGAATCTTCTTTTTTACATCAAAGGATTTTATAAATTTTACAGTGTCTTCTTTTTGAAAATTATAAACGCCTTTTTCTTTTCCGATACTTTCTAAGGCTGTGGACAATCTTTCATCTAATCCTTTACTATCTATTATAAGTGCCTGTTTTTTCTTGTTTGGAAGTCTTACCATTGAGTATATAAAACTTATAAATACACCTATTAATAAAATAGATATATAAATAACTTTAATTTTATATATAGGAATAATTAAAGACATTAATGATGGTATAGTGGATACTATTAATGTTATTGTCATTCCTATAACAAAGTCATTTAAAAATAAGTTTACCTTAAGCCTTCTTGAAGCCTTCTTAAAAAAACTTATTATCTTTAAATCTAAACTACTCATACCTTACTCATTCTTTTCTTATTAGATCTTTTTATAGGGTTTAACTTCCATGCAGATAAAAAAATCAATATTACAGATATTATAACTTCAACTACGCAGTTTATTATCCAAGTGTTTGCATATTGACCTACTGTTCTTATTCCAGGAAGTGAAACTCCACCGCCTAATTGATTATATACAAGTGAAGCATATCCAAATAAAGGATTAACATATAAATAAAATGGTACAGAAAAGTTTTGTAATGCTGACTGTCCTGTAGACATATATTTTAAATTTACATATTGAAAATACATAAGTGTTATAAATAATGTGCCTAAGGTTAAAAAAAGTCCCACACCGTAAACCACAACATTTGACACTCTAGAACTTTTAAAAAAGGTTGATATGAAAATTGCAATACTTCCTACATACAATGCTGTTACTAAATAAAATATTGTGATCTGAAATATATGCATAGCATTTACTCCACCAAATAAAAACACTAAGGAAAATACCGGTATTGTAGAGATAATAAGTAGTACAACTTTACTTAAAGATGCCATAAGCTTTCCTGTTACTATAGATAATGGAGACATCTTTGTTGAGAGTAATATATCTAAAGTCTGTCTTTCTCTTTCTCCTGAAATTGCTGATGCTGAGAGAGAAGGTACAATAAATAATATTAAAACTAATTGTAAACTCTCAATAGCCATATATATAGTTGGTAATTCTTCATATCTTGCTCCACCATACCCCATGCTTTTTAAAAATGTTCCAAACGTAATTACTGCAACTGAGGATAATACACCTACATAAATAGCAATTAACACTCCTATTCGCCATGTTCTCACAGTAGTTTTAGCTTCTTTTCTAAGAACTGGATTTATATTTATTTTCATAATAGCACCTCCTATTTATGTTCTTTTTCTGTAATTTTCATAAATATATCTTCAAGATTCCCACTTTCTTTAGCAAATGATACTACAGGAATATCATTATTTATTAAAACTTTAAGAACCTCCACCATTTCTTCCTCTTTCCCTCCAAAACCAACTGTAATATTATTATTATCCACAATTAAATTATTTAGGTAAGGTAGCTCTTTTAATAGTTTAACTCCATGTTCTACCTTATCTAATAATTTTATCTTTATTGGATGAGAATAATTCATTTTCATCATTATTTCATCAACAGTAGATGTAACTACCATTTTACCATCTTCTATTATACCTATATTAGTACAAAGTTCAGCAAGTTCTGGTAAGATGTGTGAACTTATTAGTATTGTCTTACCCATATCTCTTAGATTTTTTAAAATTGATTTCATCTCATATCTTGCTCTAGGATCCATTCCTGATGCAGGCTCATCTAATATTAAAAGTTCTGGATTATGCACAAGGCTTCTTGCAAGACAAAGTCTTTGTTTCATTCCTCTTGATAAACCATCTACATAAAAATCTGCCTTATCTTTTAAATTAATTATTTCTAGTAGGTCCATAGATAACCTTTTTGCATCTTTACCTATTACCCCATAGATAGAAGCATAAAACTCTAAATATTCTATAGTTTTCAAGTTTTCGTAAACTCCAAAGAAATCCGGCATATAACCTATTTTTTCCTTAAGCTTTTTGTTTTCTCTTATACCATCTATTCCATCTACATAAACCTCGCCAAAGTCTGGTTCTAAAAGCCCAGCTACTATTTTCATAGTGGTGGTTTTACCTGCGCCATTAGGACCTACAAACCCAAAGATATCACCTTTTTTAATACTTAAGCTTACCCCATTTAGAGCTGTAAATTTCCCATAGGATTTTCTAAGTTCCCTAATTTCTAACATTATTTCACCCCTCCTTTTATACTAATTAATGGCACTGCGGAAGGTCTACCATCATTACTTCTATTTTCACTACTTTCTAGCCTTACTTTAATTTGTCCGTTCTTTACATATCTAGATGGATTATCTATAATAACCTCAGTTCCACTCATATCTATCTTTTCATATTTATCTTCACCTACATTTTTCTCCTCCCTATCATTTTCTTTGACAGATTAC
>CAYYWN010000109.1:0-7085 GCA_964474485.1 uncultured Clostridium sp.
TCATTCCTTCATTTATTTCTGATGCTCTTACATCCAAAGCACCTCTAAATATTCCAGGGAAGGCTAAAATATTGTTTATTTGATTTGGGAAATCAGATCTTCCTGTTCCGACAACTCTTGCACCTGCCTTTTTGGCATCCTCTGGGAATATTTCAGGAATAGGGTTTGCCATAGCAAATATTATAGCATCTTTATTCATAGATTTTACAAGCTCTTCATTTAAGGTATTAGGAGCAGATACACCTACAAATACATCTGAATTTCTTAAAACATCTTTCAGGGAACCTTGTTCTTTATTTGGGTTAGTAATAAGGGCCATTTCAGATTTTGAAGAGTTTAGATTTTCTCTTCCGTAAGCAATGGCACCTGTTCTATCACAAAGTATGATATTTTTGATACCAGAGGATAGTAAAAGTTTGGTAATAGCAACTCCAGCAGAGCCAGCACCATTTACAATAACTTTTAAATCTTCTAGCTTTTTATTTACTACCTTTATTGAATTTAATAGGGCAGCTAGAGTCACTATAGCAGTTCCATGTTGATCATCATGAAAGACTGGAATGTCTAATCTTTCTTTAAGTCTTTCTTCGATTTCGAAACATCTTGGAGCGGATATATCTTCAAGATTTATTCCCCCAAAAGTAGGAGCAATCCTAACTATGGTTTCTACTATTTCATCTGTATCTTTAGTATCTAGTACTATTGGTATAGCATCTACATCACCAAAGGTTTTGAAAAGAACGGACTTTCCTTCCATTACAGGTAATGATGCCATTGGACCTATATCTCCAAGCCCTAGAACTGCAGTACCGTCAGAAATTACAGCTACAGTGTTCCACTTTCTAGTGTATATGTAAGCTTTATTAGGATCCTTTTGTATTTCTAGGCAAGGCTGAGCGACTCCTGGTGTGTATGCTAGACTTAAGTCGCTGGCATCCTTTACTTCAACTCTAGATAAGATCTCTAACTTACCTCTTTTTTCTTCATGAAATTTTAAAGCGTCATCATAAATAGACATTTATTATTACCCCTTCCTTAAAAACAATTTAATATACTATTTATTACACTTACAATTTTAAAAGTAAATGATAATATAGTTTACAAGTGATATTATAGCACTAATTACAGCTATATTTAAGAGTATCTTGTCAATATATTTACTAAATATTAAGACAAGTATAAGTAGAGGGAAAATTACAACAGAGATTTTGTATGATATCTTTAGAATATAACAAATAATTCTTTAATTCCCCTTAGGGTAATTTGAAATATGGATTATGACGAACTATATGCAAATAGAAATGAATAATATTCGTATTTATTATTGACTTGAATTATTGCCTTTGATAATATGTTATATGAGGAATTAAAAGATAAACGATTATAACGTTATTACTTGAAGAGTAATTTAAAAGAGGACTTTTATAACTTTTTTATAAAAGTGATCGCTTTTTAGCTATAATTTCAAAAGAAGATGGTAATAACTAATAATACAATATAATTTGAAATGGAGTGATATTAATGTCAGCTTTTATAGTACTAGGTGCGCAATGGGGAGATGAAGGAAAAGGTAAGATGACAGACTACTTAGCAAAGTCAGCAGATGTAGTTGTAAGATACCAAGGGGGAAATAATGCAGGGCATACTGTAGTAGTAGGTGAAAAAGAGTATAAGCTACATTTAATACCTTCAGGAATACTATATGAAAACAAATTAAATGTAATAGGAAATGGTGTAGTAGTTGATCCTAAGGCCTTATTTGATGAAATAGAATACTTAGAATCTTTGGGTGAAGCTATAAATGGAGAAAAGTTAATAGTTAGTGATAGAGCTCATATAATATTACCTTACCATAAGGTACTAGATAGTCTAAAGGAAAAGGCAAGAGGTAAGGATGACATAGGTACTACAGGAAAAGGGATAGGTCCATGCTACACAGATAAGTTTGAAAGATCTGGTATTAGAGTATGCGATTTTATAAAACCTGAAGTATTTAAAGAAAAGCTAAAGGCTAATTTAGAAATTAAAAATAAATATATAGTTAAGGTTTTAGGCGGAGAAGAATTAAGCTTTGAAGATATATATGAAGAGTATAGTGAGTATGCAAAGAGATTGAAGCCTTTTGTACAGGATACATCTGTAAGAGTATATAATGAAATAAAGAAAGATAAAAAGGTATTATTTGAAGGCGCTCAAGGAATGCTTTTAGATATAGATTATGGAACATATCCTTATGTTACATCATCCAACACTACTGCAGGGGGAGTGTCTAATGGAGTAGGAATAGGACCAACTATGATAACTAATGCTATAGGTATAGCTAAAGCTTATACGACTAGGGTTGGCAAGGGGCCTTTTCCAACAGAACTTATAAATGAAACAGGGGACTGGATAAGAAAAAATGGACATGAATATGGAGTGACTACAGGAAGAGCTAGAAGATGTGGTTGGCTTGATGTAGTAATATTAAAAACTACAGCTAGGGTATCTGGACTTACAAGTTTTGCTGTAACTAAGATAGATACTTTAGCAGGACTTGAAAAGATAAAGATTTGTACTGGATATAAGTTTGAAGGAGAGATAATAGATTACTTCCCAGCAAGTCTTGAAGACCTTGCTAAATGTGAACCAGTTTATGAAGAGTTTGAAGGATGGGATGATTCAGTAGCAGAAGCTAGGAGCTATAATGATCTTCCAAAGAATGCTAAATTATATTTAAATAGGATAGAAGAATTAACAGGAATAAGGGTATCTATAGTATCTGTAGGACCAAAAAGAGACCAAACAATAATGTTAGGTGAAATCTAAAAGATGCTAACATTAATTTAACAATATCTTTGTTGTATATAATATTTCTCTAGGGTATAATAAATATTATATTCTGAAAAGAAAAGGAGTTGATATACATGGAAATTTCAAAAGAAATGACTATTGGAGATGTAGTTATAGAGTATCCAGAAGCTGTTGAAGTATTAATGAGCTTTGGTATGGGTTGTGTTGGATGCCCAGCATCTCAAATGGAAACATTAGAAGAGGCAGCTATGGTTCATGGGTTTGATGTAGAGGAACTACTTAGTGCTCTTAATGGTTAATAAAATCTAATATATATAAATAAGTGATTTGCTTTTGTCTTTATACATAATTAGACTAAAGTAAATCACTTTTGTAATTATGTGGTTAATTCGTTAGATGTATATAATATAGTTTATGTGGAGGGGTTTAAATGAGAGGCATTATTACGGAAAAACAATATGAAATATATTATCATGATATTGATTATAATATGAAGGCTCTTATAACATCTTTGGTGAACTTTTTTGGAGATGTAGCTATGTATCAAAGTGAAGAATTAGGAATAGGTATTGATTATCTAAGGTCAAATAATGTGGCATGGGTATTATACAAATGGGATATATATATATTGGAATTCCCTCATTACGGAGATAAGATTATAGTTAAAACCAGTGCCTATTCACTTAAAAAGTTTTATGCCTTTAGAGAGTATGAAATTTGCAATGGAGAGGGTAAAGTCATATGTACAGCAAAGTCAGTATGGTTTTTAATAAATACCGAAAAAAGAAGACCAATTAGAGTTTTAAATGATCTTTATAAAGCTTATAATATTGATGAAAAATGTAGTGAAGAATTGAGTATAGATAAAATAAGAGAGATAGATAGAGTAGATAATGAGGAAACATTTACTATTAGATATAGTGATATAGACACTAATAGGCATGTAAATAATACAAAATATATTTCCTGGGCTATAGAGGCTATTCCGGTAGAAAAAACTTTGAAGTACACTTTAAAAAAAGTTAGAGTGGTATATAAAAAGGAGACTAGATATGGACACAGCATCACCTCACAAGTTCAAATAGATGATAATGGAGATACTATGGATTGTATACATAAAATTTTAAATGAGGAAGGAAAAGAAGTTACACTATTAGAAACATCTTGGATAAGTAATAAAGAAAATTAATTTATAGTAAGGACAAATAACGAATATGCAACTTGCATATTCGTTATTTGTCCTTAAATTTTAGATTGTCTGTATTATAATGACTTAGCAGCTACTGCAGCAGAGCTCCAAGCCCATTGAAGGTTGAATCCTCCGCAATCTCCATCAACATCTAATAACTCGCCACAAAAGAATAATTTTGAAACAATCTTTGATTCTAATGTTAATGGATTTACTTCAGTTGTATCAACGCCTCCACAAGTGACCTGTGCATTTGAAAATGAGTTGGTATCAATTACTTTAAATGTCCAGGCTTTTAGCGTATTTATTAAAGTTTGTTTTTTCTTCCAATCTAAATCATAGCAAGGTGAGTGTATATCAGAAATATCACATTTCTTTAAAAATATAGGTATAAGCTTTTTGTTTATTATTCCTATAAAGGATTCATAAATACTTCTATAAGAAAAAAGACTAAAGTGATTTTCTAAAAATAAATTTAGTTCTTCTTTTGATATATTAGGCATCATATCTATTTCTATTTCTACATTTTTTCCTTTACTTAATCCCTTAGATGCTATCCTACTTAATTGAAGGATAGGAGGACCTGAAATTCCATAGTCAGTGAAAAGTATTTCTCCGAGCTCTTCTCTAATAATCTTATTGTCTGTGAATATAGACACTTTACCATCAAATTTTATACCTGATATAGCCTTTAGATTATTATAATGTAATTTTAATTGAACTAAAGCAGGAACTGTATTAACTATTCTGTGACCTAAGCTTTCAGCTAACTTATATCCAGAGCCATCAGATCCAGTTTTTGAGGCAGATTTGCCACCTGTAGACAATATAAGTTTTTTACAAGTAAAGCTTTCACCAGAAGAGGAAGTTATGGAAAAGCCATTTTTACATGAAGTTATTTTAGTAACTTTGTTTTCTAGATATATAGGAACAGCTTTATCATCTAAAGACATTCTTAATATGTCTAGTACGGAAGTTGACTGCAAAGACATAGGATACATTTTTCCACCATCTAATAGTGTTAGGGGAAGTCCCATAGAGTAAAAGGTGCTTATGGTATCCTCTACTGTAAAACTATCTAAAACAGTGTTAAAAAGCTTTGAATCTTCACTGTGATAAGTTAGGTAAGGAGAGCTTATATTTTTATTTGTTATATTACATCTACCGTTCCCAGTAGTTAAAATCTTTTTGCCTATCCTATCGCTACCTTCTAAAATAGCAACATCGTGACCGAGATCCTTAGCTATTATGGCTGAAAATATGCCAGAGGCACCTCCGCCTATTATTAAAATATCATGATATATCATGAGAGTCCTCTCTTTCGTTTTTTATAGGTGTATTTGAATTAAGGCCTTTTATATAAAGAAGATCTTTTCTATCTTCTCTAACATTAAATCTTTTTCTTAAACTATCCACTTCATTTATATTAATATCAGTATAAATTACACCTTCATCATGCGATAAAGAGGTTATTATATTACCTACAGGGTCTATAATCATAGAGTCCCCTGAGTAGTACGTGTTACCAAACATTCCAACCTTATGCACCCCAGCTATATAGCATTGATTTTCTATAGCTCTAGCTTTTAACAAGGTAATCCATGCATCGTTTCTTTTTTCAGGCCAATTAGCAATTACTAATATAATATTGGCCTTTTTGCTTAGGATCTGATAGAGTTCTGGAAACCTTAAATCATAACAGATGGTACTACCTATTATAAGGTCTTCTAATCTGGTCAGAATAAACTCATCTCCACCTTTGTAATATTGAGATTCTTTGCCATAAGAGAAAGGGTGTATTTTGGAGTATTTACTTAAAATGGTTCCCTTTTTTGAGAGGATAACTAAATTATTTAGTCCTCTATCTTCATGCTTTTCTATATAGCCAAAAGCTATATTAATATTGTATTCTACAGCCTTCATAGAAAACCAAGCTACTGAATGAGACTTTAATGGCAAATCTTCAAGCATATCTTTTAAATTCATAGAGAATCCAGTAAGAGTCATTTCAGGAAATATTAAAAGATCAATAGAATTTTTCTTAGCACTTTTTAAAAGCTCATCAACTTTAAGCATATTCACATGCTTATCTTCAAAAACTATATCCATCTGAGCTAAACCAATCTTCATAATTTCACCTCATATACTCATGTGTAAATTTATACAGTTAATAGTGTATATATTATTATAAATATAATTTTACAATAGGTTAAGAATAAAGACTATAGTAATTAATAATCTTAACAATATATTAAAACATAAATTTAAGTAATAGGGTATACTTATAGTAATATATCAATAGAATTTAAGCTAAAAAGGTTTTTATAAAAGTTATTATGAGGTATGTTTATAAAAAGGTTTTAGGCCAATTAAAGTTATAATAATTAAAAGATTGGAGGAATAAATATGGAAGCTAAAGAGTTTATGAAATACAAGAATTGGGTAGTTGTTGGAGATGTCTTAAATGAAGGCAAGTATGCAAATAAAATATTAAATAAATTAAAAGAAAATGATTATAATGTTGAAGGCGTTACCTATAAGGCAGAAATGGATGGTGCTTATAAAACTTTAAAAGAAGTAACTTATACAATAGGCGTATTAGATCTTTGCATCAATCCTGTAAAAGGAATAAACATAGTAAAAGAAGCTAATGAAATGGGAATAAAGAATATTCTTATACAACCTGGAGCAGAAAGCGATGAAATAATAGATTTTTGTAACCAAAATGATATTATAGCGATAAAAGGTTGCGCCTTAATAGAACTTTCTAAAATGCAATAGTAAATTCTAATATTTACCTTAATCTATTCAAGAGGGTAGAATATTAAATGTATATTTCTATCAAATAATAACTCAACCTAAGGTATTTTTAGTTGGCTTTATAGCTTTTAATGGGCTATAAAGCCTTGATAATTGCAAAAACAAATAAAATATAAAGTAATTTAAAAATAAATGTTGACAGAAACAGATTTATTATGTATTATAGTCTATGTCAGGTTTCCCAATAAGCAACCGACAAGTAATATGAGGCTCCTTGGTCAAGCGGTTAAGACACCACCCTTTCACGGTGGTATCAGGGGTTCGATTCCCCTAGGAGTCACCA
>CAYYWN010000110.1:0-7069 GCA_964474485.1 uncultured Clostridium sp.
ATAAAAGATGCAGAAAAAAATCAGTTAGTAGTTGGAACAGAAGCTAGAATATTATATCAAGATGCCATGGGAAGGACAAAGATTGCATTAAGATTTAATGAGATGGTTAGAAAAGGAGAAGTTGGTCCTATAATGCTAGGTAGGGATCATCATGATGTAAGTGGAACAGATTCACCATTTAGGGAAACATCTAATATAAAAGATGGAAGTAACATAATGGCAGATATGGCTGTTCAATGTTATGCTGGAAATGCTGCTAGAGGAATGAGTCTTATAGCCCTTCATAATGGAGGGGGAGTTGGAATCGGAAAGTCCATTAATGGAGGTTTTGGGTTAGTTTTAGATGGTAGCGCTAGAATCGATAATATAATAAAAAGTGCCATGCCATGGGATGTAATGGGAGGAGTAGCTAGAAGAGCTTGGGCTAGAAATGAAAACTCTATAAGTACAAGTATAGAATATAATAAAATGAGATCTGGAGAAGAGCACATAACCTTGCCTTTTATACCAAAAGAAGACCTTATAATAGAGGTTATAGAAGAATCTTTTAAAAAGATAAAATCAGAGGAATTAAAAATAAAAACTAAAGAAGAAGTGAAATTAACAAAAGAAGAAATAATAATTAAAAAAGAAAACATAAAGGGTTGGAAATAATAATTAATAAGGCTTTAAGTAAGGGCTAATAATGAAAGGATGAAAATTAATATGAGTAATGAAAAAAAGATAATGGAATGTGTCCCTAATTTTAGTGAGGGAAGAGATTTAAATAAAATTGAAAAGATCTTAGAAAATTTTAGAGGTAAAGAAGGCGTAAAGTTATTAGATTATAGTAGAGATGAAGATCATAATAGATTAGTTGTAACCGTTGTCGGAGAGCCAATTGCATTAAAAAATGCAGTGCTAGATGCTATGGGGACAGCTATTGAAGTTATAGATATGAGGGTTCATAAAGGACAGCACCCAAGAATGGGAGCTACAGACGTAGTGCCTTTTATACCTATAAAAAATGTTGCTATGGAAGAGGCTATAGATCTTGCAAAGACTTTAGCTAAAGAAGTATCAGAAAAATATGGATTGCCAATTTATTTATATGAAAAGGCTGCTTCTAGCCCTGAAAGGGAAAATCTTGCAAAGGTTAGAAAGGGTCAATTTGAGAAGATGGATGAAAAGTTAAAGGAAAAAGAATGGAACCCAGATTTTGGGCCAGATCATGTTCATGAAACGGCAGGAGTTACAGCTATAGGCGCTAGAATGCCATTAGTTGCTTTTAATGTTAACTTAGATACTGGAAATTTAGATATAGCTAATAATATTGCAAAAAATGTTAGATTCATAGGTGGCGGATTAAGATTTTGTAAGGCCATGGGAGTTGAATTAAAAGAAAGAGGAATAACACAAATATCTATGAATATGACAGATTACACTAAGACCTCATTATATAGATCTTTTGAAATGGTTAAAATTGAAGCAAAAAGATATGGAGTTAATGTAGTAGGTAGCGAAGTTATAGGACTTTTGCCTATGGAGGCTTTAATTGACACTGCTGTTTATTATATGGGAATAGAGAATTTTTCCCTAAATCAAGTTTTAGAAAACTCTCTAATGGAATAATGAGTTTGAAGGGAGTAAAAGATATGAAAAATAAAGTTATTATAAAAGATGCTTCGGAAATAGTTACTTGTAGCGGATTTAAGGCTAAAAAGGGAAAAGAAATGCAAGATGTAGCTGTGATTTATGATGGGGCTATAATTATAGAAGATGGCATCATAAAAGATATAGGCATATCAAAAGAAGTTTTAAAGGATATAAATGAAGAGGAATATGAAGTAATATCAGCAAAAGGAAAGGCCGTGCTTCCTGGATTTGTTGATTCCCACACACATTTTGTATTTGGAGGATATAGGGCTGAAGAGTTTTCTTGGAGATTAAAAGGTGATAGCTATATGTCAATTATGGAAAGAGGGGGAGGTATAGTAAATAGTGTAAAAAGCACAAGAGAAGCTACAGAAGAAGAACTTTATAACCTAGGCAAGGAAAGATTAGACTCTATGCTTCAATTTGGTATAACTACTGTAGAGGGCAAAAGCGGATATGGTCTTGATCTAGATACAGAATTAAAGCAATTAAAAGTAATGGAAAGATTACACAAAGATCATGCTATGGACGTAGTAGCTACATTTTTAGGCGCTCATGCTACTCCAAAGGAATACAAGGGTAGAACAGATAACTACGTAAAGTTTATCATAAACGAAGTATTGCCAAAGGCTAAAGATAAGGCGGAATTTTGCGATGTATTTTGCGAAAAAAATGTGTTTTCTATAGAGCAGTCAAGAGAAATATTAAAAGCTGCCAAGTCTTTAGGCATGAAAATTAAACTTCATGCAGATGAAATAGTACAACTTGGAGGCGCAGAACTTGCGGCAGAGTTATATGCTACATCAGCAGATCATCTATTACAAGCATCAGATAAGGGCATAAAGGATATGGCTAAATCAGGTACTGTCGCAACCTTGCTTCCATGTACTGCATTTAGTTTAAAAGAATCCTTTGCAAGGGGAAGAGAGATGATAGATAGTGGATGTGCAGTGGCTTTAGCCACAGACCTTAACCCAGGTAGTTGCTTTACAAATTCTATACCTTTAATGTTCGCGCTTGCTTGTCTTCAAATGAACCTTTCCATAGAGGAAGCCATAGTTGCCCTTACTATAAATGGAGCAGCAGCTTTAGGTAGAGCAGATAAAATAGGAAGTTTAGATGTGGGTAAAAAAGCAGATATTATAATGCTTAAATACCCTTCATATAAGTTTATTCCTTATAACATAGGTATGAACACAGTGGACACTGTAATTAAAAATGGTAAGGTTTTAATTTAGATTTATAGATTGAAATTTTTAAAATAAAAGACAATTAAAATTAAAACAAAGAAGAATGTAATTAAACTTTACATATTTCTTTGTTTTTTATAATTAAGGAAGCTGAAAAATACCAGTTCAAGACATCTATTTTCTAATTTTTGTTCTAAAGTTTTAAAAAAAGAGCAACAGAATTAATATGAGTCCAACGTATCATTGCCCAATTTTCATTTGTACCAGTCCATTTACGTATCCATTGTGTATTCAATTCTTTTTCGCTCAAACCATCAATCCAGCAACAAAAATTTTCCACGCTATCTCTAAATAAGCCTCTCAATTCCTTCAAGGAATAATTCCCGTATTTTTTATAGAAAGATTGATATAAACCTCCAAGATTGTTCCACTTATACTCTGGAGTAGGAGTTATTACTTCTTTACCAGAGAACTCATTATTATCCCAACTCATAAGTAGATTGAGTCACCCCAATTAGTATGCAATTATTTCAGCAGGAGTTCGATCTACACATTCTACTCTGATATCTCTTTGGCTATCATCTATATTGTCGAATTCATTATCGAGCAAAGTATAAGTTTTTTAATCATTTGAATAAGGTCTTTTTTATTGGAATATTGTTTCATATTTCACTTCCTCTACTTTAATTGTTATTTTTGTATTGTTTTCCGATTTCAAAACCACGAACAAGAAATAGCCCTATATTTCAGTAAGAATTATCCATTGTGTAAATTAGAGGATTGATTTTACTTGTATCTGTATAACCGTTGGTAGTACATTCTTTGCTTACATATATATGGAACATAATTCTATTATTCGAATAGTCTGTAATAGGTAAATTTTAATTAATTAACCGGTATAAAATATAACGAATAATATTTGTTTAGGAGAATTACACAACAGTAATTACAATAAGGAGGAGTTAATATATGAATTCACTTTCAGATGTTAATTATAAAGATAAGTCTGAATGTTTTTGTGACCCAAACAAACTAAGCTCAGCAATTTTAAAATGTGGAACTTCTTATTCAACAATATTACCTGGATCAAATATAACCGAAATAACAACAACAGCCACTGTCGCTTCTGTTACTGTAAATACTTCTTGCTTCTGTAATCCATGTATAAAGGTTGAATTTGCAAGTGAAATAATTGTTCCAATTGGCATTGAAACTGCAAATATAACTTTCCAGATGTTTAAGAATTGTAGAAATCAGTTCCAGCCAATACCTATAGGATCGCAATGGACATTCCAGACATCAGTGGGGAGGTCAGATGTTTTCTCATTTTTTGTTTGTGATTGCGATACTTGCTCTAATGAATGCTGTAACTACACTGTACAGGTAACTGGTACTATTTTAGATGTTGGAGATGGAGGAGGAAGTGGAGGAAATAATGATGTTATTATTAATTCCGCAATGCTTTCAGTAATTGCCATAGATAACGCCAAGTAGGGGTACGGTAACGATTCGTACAAAAGACGTAAGGGGTTAATAACTTGTCACCTTGACAGCTATTAACCGTTATTTTTAATCTTTTTTCTTTAAATAACATTCTTTGGGAAGATTATCCCATGGAAATATGGATTCAAATAAATATAGGTTGTTTTTAAAATCTATATTAGGCATTATTTTAAACAAATACGTAAGATAATTCATTGGAATTAACCCATTTTCTTTGATGTTTCAATGATGCTATATATTATTGCACTTGATTTAGCGCCACGGACTGTATCAGAAAATAAGAAATTTTTTCTTCTGATAACGAAAGGTTTAATGCTTCTTTCAGCTCGATTATTGATTATCTCGCATCGTCCATTAAGAAGATAACTTTTTAAGTATTTCCATTGATCTAATGTATAGTGGACTGCATTTCCTAAAGCTATCTTTGGAAATGCATTACAATTTTTTAACCATGACAAAAAGTCTTTAGGTCTTTTAGCACACCTATCTGGCTAATATTCATATAAAATTATTGGGCTTTCAGTATCACCACTAGTTCTATAAAGCCATATATATGAGTTAGACTGCGGCTTCTTACCAGGTTCTTTTAAAACTTGAAGCACAGTTTCATCTGGATGAATAACTTCTCTATTCACTAAAATTTCTCTCATTGCAGAATATAGAGGTTCAAGCCAGTCATTGATAATTGCATTTCTTCCTCACGAAGTTATGAGGATTTTTTACAGCAGATGAAGCTGATGTGATATGAGATAAAATAGGGTAAGCATATTTCATTTTGTGCCAAAGGGTAGGAACGTTTTACATGAGCAAAGACCATAGGTGAAAATTACACCGAAGAAAAAATTGTCCAGCGTATCAGGCAAAGGAAGCAAAGCGTATTTTACATAAGAAATCTGTAACATGAGATACGGATTAAAATGCTTAATTAAGCTATACTATTTTAAGATAGTTTTAAATAACTGTATTAGGAAGGATTTATTGATATGTTTACAAATGAAAAAGATAAAGCAAAGAGAATGCAGCTCCCCTTGGACTTTGATTTATTTCAAGGGTTTAACATAGATAGAGAAGATGATGAAAAGGGAATAAATGAAAATATAAAAATATCTTCAAAGCTTAGTGCTTGGCCTATAAAATTAAAGCTTATAAGTCCTTTTGCATCTTCATTAAACAAACCACATTTACTTATAGCAGCAGATTGTGTGTCTTATGCTTATGGAAACTTTCATAATGATTTTATGAAGGATAAAACAACTCTTATATTATGTCCTAAATTAGAGGATATAAGTAATTATGAAAATAAAATAGTAGAAATCTTAAAAGTTCATCCAATAGAATCAATCACTTTAGTAAGGATGGAAGTGCCTTGCTGTATGGATATAACAACTGTTATAGAGGGTGCTATAAAAAGATGTGGTAAAGAAATTAATTTCAAAGAAGTTATTATATCTACTAGTGGAGAAATAATTTAGTTAATATAAAATATACTAACATATTGAAGATTGCTCAATGGTATGCAAGAGGTAGCATTAGTTCATAGTACCTATGAAAATTTACTCATTTACAGTTGAAAATAAAAAGAAGTTATTATACAAAGGTTATGTAAGTATATGTAAAATAATCAAAACCTTATTAGATAGTTATTTTTATGTGATTTCATTATATCCTTTAGTTACCATCTATTGATTATTTAGATTTTGATAAAATATATAGTAAAAAAAGCTTATAATATACTAGTTAAAAAATAATCATATTGTTTTATGTATTTAAATCTATGAATGATTCAGGTTAAAAGAATAATTTACATCATATGCACTTGAAATAATATAAATATATAATGAAGATAAAAGTTTTAAGTATACTTATAAAAACTTCTTTTTTAAACAAAAAGAAAATAGTTAGATGGAGAAAAAGATAGATAGTGTAATATTAAATATTCTAGATGATGATATCCATAAAGAAATTTTTAAAGGAAGTTTTATCTATGATGAAAAAGGTAGAAGCATATGTGAATACAAACCTTTAATTATAAAAAGAAAATCTACTTGTAACAATATAAAAAAAATTAACATATATTTGTTAGAAGAAACAAAGTTTTATGAAGGGGATAAATTAATTCTATTTAAAAGTCAAATTAAAGATGAAAAAGGAAATATTATTAGTGAAAGCTATTATGATAATTGTGAGAGAATCCTTAAATCAATAGATTATGAAGATGGAAATATAAATAAAGATACAGAATATATATATTATAATTATTGAAAATATTGTGAAACTATTGTATTAGGATATAAAATATGATAAAATTAAAACATAATTTAATAAAAAATAATAGATATTTGAAATTTTGGTGAGTATAAGAGAACCAGATTTAAGTTGCACTTAAGTCTTGTTCTCTTTTTTTGGTTATAAAAGAATGGAGGGTTTTAAATGTATGATGTTACAATTATTGGAGCTGGTGTTATAGGTGCATCTATAGCAAGAGAACTTAGTAAGTATGATTTAAAAACTTGTGTTATAGAAAAAAGTGAAGATGTATCTTCAGGTACTACTAAAGCAAATAGTGCTATAATTCATGCAGGATATGATGCGGATCCAAAGACAATGAAGGGTAAGTTAAACGCAAAAGGTAACGCAATGTTTGACAAATTAAAGGAGGAATTAGATTTTCCTTTTAAAAGAAATGGGTCTTTTGTGCTTTGTTTTGAAACAGAAAATATATATAAACTAGAAGATTTAAA
>CAYYWN010000111.1:0-7039 GCA_964474485.1 uncultured Clostridium sp.
TAAGAATGTGAGTAAAACATATAGTAATAATGTTAACGCATTAATAAATGTGGATATTTCTATAAATAAAGGAGAGTTTGTGTTTTTGGTTGGACCAAGTGGAGCTGGTAAGTCAACTTTTATAAAGATGCTTATAAAAGAGGTCGAGCCTACCAAAGGTGAAATAATAATAGGTGGAATGAATTTATCTCAAATAAAGAGAAGAGATGTACCAAATTATAGAAGAGGCATTGGTATGGTATTTCAAGATTTTAGATTAATTCAAAATCTTAATGTATATGAAAATGTAGCTTTCGCCATGAGGGTTGTAGAGGCTCCAGAAAAAGAAATAAGAAGAAGAGTACCTACAGTTTTAGCATTGGTGGGATTATCTAATAAATATAGCATGTTCCCAACTGAACTTTCCGGAGGTGAGCAACAAAGAGTATCTCTTGCAAGGGCTATGGTTAATAACCCTGAAATATTAATTGCAGATGAACCTACAGGGAATTTAGATCCAGATACAGCTATGGAAATAATGAATATATTAGATGACATAAATAAGACAGGAACCACAGTTTTAATGGCAACTCATGCTAAAGAAATAGTTAATAACATGAAAAAGAGAGTAATCGCCATAGAAAAAGGTACTATTGCAAGAGACGAAAAGAGAGGTGGATACGAAAATGAAGATAAACACCGTTAAAGGGTTTTTTATAGATGCTCTTAAAAGTATAAAAAGAAATAAGACCATAAGTTTTGCATCAATTATAACAGTATCTGCTACACTTTTTATATTTGGTATATTTATAATGCTTGCTTTAAATGTAAAGGGATTTGTAGGTGAAGTTGAATCTAAGGTAGAAATAAAAGTATTCTTAAAAGATGATATAAATATTTCAGACCAAAAGGCATTAGAAGATAAGCTTAGAAATACAGAGGGTGTAAAAGCAGTTCAGTACGAAAGTAAAAGTGAGGCTCTTCAGAAATTTAAAAATCAATTAAAGGAAAATTCAGGCTTATTAAGTGGATATGATACAGCTAAGAATCCTATGCCAAGTTCTTTTGTTGTTAGACTTACGGCACCAGAAGCTGCGGATAAAATAGGTCAAGAAGTAGTAAATATGTCAGGGGTGGATGAGGTAGGAAATGATGAAGATTTTATAAAGACAGTAATAACTATATCTAATAGTTTAAAATGGGTAGGTATAATATTATTTATAATACTTATGGGGGTATCTTTATTCTTAATAGGAAACACTATTAAGCTTACAGTTTTCTCAAGGAGAATAGAAGTAGGTATAATGAAGTTTGTAGGAGCTACAGATTGGTTTATAAGGTGGCCATTTATTATCGAAGGAATGATGATGGGGATAATAGGTGCTGCAATAGCCGATTTTATACTATATTATGTGTATAGATTTGGTTTCATAAAAATAACAGAATCTCTCTTAACAGCACAATTAATTTCTCCACAGTACATTTTGAATCCACTATTTGGTGCATTTATTTTAGCAGGTATATTAATAGGTGGTATTGGAAGTATGCTATCTTTAAGAAAGTTCTTAGACGTTTAATTTTAAGTTTTATGGCTCTGTTTTTATTATTCGAAAACAGGGCCATAAAATTATTTATTAATATGATCCTTTTAGCATATACTATATAATAAGTTAGTTTTAATTAATATATGGATGCTTTAGCATTTAAGAAAGGATGGCTATTTTATGGGGTTTGGCAATAATGAAACAGGTGGAGCATTTAACAAAAAAAACAGGAGACCAAGTAAAACCATATGGATTGTTATAGCTTTATTAGTTATAACAAATGTAGGAACCTTCTTTTTAGGAAGTGCCTACTCATATTTCGTACCTAGGTCAGTAAAGTCTAGTCCAGAATTCACAAAGTCTATGGAAAACATAAAGGATGTAGATAAATTCAAAAAAATATTTAGCATAAGGGAAATGTTATATAAATTATATGATGGTCCAATGGAAGATAAAGAATTGTTAGATGGTGCTTTAAAGGGCATGACAGCATCTTTAAAGGATCCTTATACTGTATTTTTAGATGAAAAGGATTTTGCAGATTTAATGGAAAAAAATGAGGGTGCTTATGTAGGACTTGGAATACAAGTAGGTGTTAAAGAAAACAAAATAGTTGTAATTTCAGTGTTCGAGGGATCACCAGCGGAGAAGTCTGGAATAGTTTCTGGAGATATAATCCAAAAGGTAAATGGTGAAGAGCTTTCTGGCGCTGACATGGAAAAGGCCGTATCCATGATGAAGGGTAAAGAAAAAACAGAAGTTCCAATAACTATTTATAGGGAAGGTAAAGGCGCCTTTGATGTAAGTGTTAAAAGAGATACTATAAACATGGTTACAGTGAAGGGCGAAATGCTTGATAATAGTATAGCTTATATTCAAATATCAATGTTTGATGAGCATACAGGAGATGAATTTAATAAAAAGTTAGGAGAATTAAAAGCTAAAGGCGCAAAATCTTTAGTTATGGATTTAAGATCCAATCCTGGTGGACTTTTAAATGAGTGTGTAAAGGTAGCTTCTAATTTTATAGATAAAGATAAGGTGATAGTATCTACAAAGGACAAATATGGTGAGGAAGAAAAATATAATTCTACAGGTGGTAGTTATATAGGAATGCCTTTAGTGGTACTTACAGATGAGGGAACAGCTAGTGCATCTGAAATAGTAGCTGGAGCTATTAGAGACTATGAAGCAGGAACTTTAGTTGGGGAAAAGACCTTTGGTAAGGGTATAGTTCAAAGAGTCTTAGACCTTAAGGATGGTACTGGTCTTAAAGTCACAGTATCAAAATATTATACACCAAATGGTGAAAATATTCATAAAATAGGTATCAGTCCAAATGTAGAAGTTAAGATTAGTGATGAAATAAAACAAAAACCTTATGAAAGAGGTACAGATCCTCAGTTTAAGAAGGCCTTAGAGATACTAAAAAAATAGGCATCTTCAAAAAGTAATAATTAGTATAAATAAAATAATGGATGTTATTTTTTAGGTACCTAAGTTAAAGTAGGAGGAAATTTTTTAATGGGTATTGCAGGATATACATTAAAGGCTGTAGCCTTTGCTATGGTTAGTCCACAATTTGCAATTACGCTTATAATGCTTGCGTTTATATTTTATGGAAAAAATAAAAGAACTGTATTAATGCAAAAGATGATTCTAGGGGAACAGGTAAACTCTCCTCTAGAACTTACTATGTCGCAATTAGTTTTAGGAATAATAGGTGGGGTAATATCTAGCCTCATTCTATCTTATTTAGGAGTGATGTTTGGAGAAAATTCAGGAATACACCTAATGTTTGTATTTTCTTTATTATTACTGTTTTTTAGTCCTAGATTTATATGTTTTTCTTATTCTGGAGCTTTGCTTGGGCTTTTAAGTATAATATTAAATTTACTTAAGGACCCACTTTTAACTATGTATCCCACCATAGAAATTATAAATAGGCCTTTTTATATAGATATTGCAGCACTTATGACCTTGGTTGGGGTACTTCATATAGTGGAAGGATTACTAGTTGCAGTAGATGGACATAGAGGGGCTATACCGATATTCACTAATAGAGATGGAAAGATACTTGGAGGATTTGCACTTAAACGGTACTGGGCTATGCCTATTGCTCTATTAATGATTCTAAGTAATGAAACAAATGCTATTGGTGAAAGTATTGTTACCCCTAATTGGTGGCCAATTATGAGAGGACCTTTAACATTAAGTATATTGACTATGGCTGTAGTTTCTATTATGCCATTTTATGGGGTAGTAGGTTATAATTCAATTACATTCACTAGGTCTAAAGGAGAAAAGTCTGCAATGTCAGGTATAGGAATATTAATATATGGTATTATACTTACTTTTGTGGCCCAATTAGCTAGAATGGGTCTACCTTTACAACTTTTCGTTATATTGTTCGCTCCTTTAGGACATGAGATTATGCTAAATACTCAAAAACTTATAGAATCTAAGTTTGTACCAAAATTTGTTAGTGATGAAGAAGGGCTTGTGGTATTGGATGTAGCTCCTGAATCTATTGCATATAATGCAGGTATAAGAAGTGGAGACAAGCTTTTAGAAGTAAATAATAATAAAATCGAAAATGAATCTTATTTTTATAAAGTTTTAAATGAAAGTATTGAGGATGTTAAATTTAAATTAAAAGATTCTAAAGGCAATATAAAACAGTTAGTATTAAATAAGGGTAAAAGAAGCAAAATAGGATTAGTTATAGTGCCAAGAGCACTTATCTCTGAAGGCACAGTAGAAGGTATAAAGAATGAAGATAAATGTTTTAAGGAGATACTAGAAGATTTCAAAAAACATGAAGATAAATACAGAAATGATGATTAGACTTAGTATTACTATGAACTAGACAGTGGTTATGTTTTATTTTTGATGATGTTAAATTACTTTTAATCATCAAGGTTTAAAACATAACCATTTTTCAATTTATAAAGAAAGATTTTTAGAGAATTATGGTTATTGACAGGTTATAATATTAAGTATAATATAGATACATATGGAACGAACAGACGTTCAAAATTAGAATGGAGATGATTAAATGGGAGAGTTTAAAATATCCTCAAAATTTAAACCTACTGGAGATCAGCCTCAAGCCATAAGTGAGATAGTTAAGTCTATTGAAGATGGAAATAAATTTCAAACTCTTCTTGGAGTTACAGGTTCAGGAAAGACTTTTACTATGGCTAATATAATCCAAGAGGTGCAAAGACCTACATTAGTTTTGGCCCATAATAAAACCTTAGCAGCGCAGTTATGCTCAGAGTTTAGAGAGTTTTTTCCGAATAGTGCTGTAGAGTATTTTGTGTCTTATTATGATTATTACCAACCAGAAGCCTACATGGCACAAACAGATACATTTATAGAAAAAGATGCTTCTATAAATGATGAAATAGACAAACTAAGGCACTCAGCTACAGCGGCTTTATTTGAAAGAAGAGATGTTATAATTGTGGCTTCGGTTTCCTGCATTTATGGACTTGGTAATCCAGATGAGTATAAAAAGCTTACCATATCCTTAAGACCAGGCATGATAAAGGACAGAGATGAAGTGATTAAAAAGCTAGTAGAAATCCAATATGAGAGAAATGAAATAGATTTTTCTAGGGGGACATTTAGGGTAAGAGGAGATGTTTTAGATATAATTCCAGCTTCCTCAGAAAGTAAGGGAATAAGAATAGAATTTTTTGGCGATGAAATAGATAAAATAAAAGAGTTTGATGTATTAACAGGCCACATATTAGGGGAGAGAAATCATATATCTATATTCCCTGCGTCTCACTTTGCTACATCTAAAGATAAATTAGATATAGCCATAGAAAAAATAGAAGAAGAATTAGAAAAAAGATTAAAGGAACTTATATCAGAAGATAAATTATTAGAAGCTCAAAGGCTAAGGCAAAGAACAAATTTTGATGTGGAAATGATAAAAGAGATGGGATACTGTAGCGGAATTGAAAATTATTCTAGAATATTAGACGGGAGAGCATCAGGAACTCCTCCACAGACTTTAATGGATTATTTTCCTGAAGATTTTTTATTTTTTATAGATGAAAGTCATGTAACTTTACCACAGGTAAGAGCTATGTATGGCGGAGATAGATCTAGAAAAAATTCTTTAGTGGATTATGGATTCAGACTACCTTCAGCTTATGATAATAGGCCCCTTAAGTTCCCGGAATTTGAAGATAAATTAAATCAAGTATTATTTGTAAGTGCCACACCAGCTATTTATGAGTTAGAACATTCAAAGGTTATAGCAGAGCAGATAATAAGGCCTACAGGACTTTTGGATCCAGAAATAACTATAAGGCCAGTTAAAGGACAAATCGATGACTTATATGAAGAAATTCAAAAAACTATTAAAGAAGGATACAGAGTATTAGTTACAACTCTTACAAAAAGAATGTCGGAGGATCTTACTAAATATTTAAAAGAACTTAATGTAAAGACCACCTACCTACACTCGGATATAGACACTATAGAGCGTATGAAGATAATAAGGGATTTAAGAGTAGGGACTTTTGATGTACTAGTTGGTATTAATCTTTTAAGGGAAGGACTAGACATTCCAGAAGTGGCTTTAGTTGGAATATTAGATGCAGATAAAGAAGGGTTTTTAAGATCCGAAACTTCTTTAATTCAAACGATAGGAAGAGCTGCTAGAAATGTAGATAGCAAGGTTATAATGTATGCAGATATTATAACTAAATCTATGAAAAAGGCTCTAGATGAAACTGATAGAAGAAGAACTATTCAAACTTCATATAATGAAAAATATAATATAACTCCAACCTCAATTAAAAAAGATGTTAGGGAGATAATAGAGACAACTAAGGTAGCGGAAGAAAAGTCAGAATATGAAAGCTTAGAAGATGCTATTAACGCAAATAAAGAAAGTCTAGAAAAGCTTATAGAAGAATATACAAAAGAAATGCGAGAGGCCTCTAAGAATTTACAATTTGAAAGAGCAGCAGAACTTAGAGATATAATATACAAACTTAACAAAAAGAAAAAATAGTTAAACACTAAAATATAATATACAAATCTGAAGATAGGATGGTAGGTATGCATGCAAGATAAAATAGTTATAAAAGGAGCAAAAGTTAATAATCTTAAAAATGTAGATTTAGTAATACCTAGGGATAAGCTAGTAGTGTTTACAGGACTTTCAGGCTCAGGGAAGTCTTCACTAGCTTTTGATACTCTTTATGCAGAGGGTCAAAGGAGATATGTAGAGTCTTTATCTTCTTATGCAAGGCAATTCCTAGGACAAATGGATAAACCAGATGTGGAGTATATAGAAGGTCTTTCCCCAGCAATATCCATTGATCAAAAAACTACTAGTAGAAACCCAAGATCTACAGTAGGTACAGTAACTGAGATATATGATTATTTAAGGTTATTATATGCTAGAGTTGGTATACCACACTGCCCTAAATGTGGAAAGGAAATAACCCAGCAATCAAAAGACAAAAGGGAAAAAAAATTAAGGGGAA
>CAYYWN010000112.1:0-6997 GCA_964474485.1 uncultured Clostridium sp.
GAAAAGGAAATATTGAAGTTATATAAGGAAAATGATCCATTTCAATATATGGGTGAAGCTATAAATAAAGAGGAATTGTTATATCTTCAAAAGCAAGTTAGAAAAGTTAAAATTAATGATAAACTTTTAGATTATATGGTGGATATCTCAGAGGCAACAAGGAATTCTAAGTATTTAAGCCTAGGTGTAAGTACGAGAGCTGTAATGTCTCTTCAAAGGATAGCTCAAGCTTCAGCTCTAATAAAGGGAAGGGATTATGTAATACCAGAGGATATAAGAGAAAATGCAGCTTTAGTATTATCTCATAGAATAATATTATCATCTAAGGCTATGGCTAATGGTTATAATAAAGAAAAGATGATTTGGGATATAGTAAAAAACATAGAAGTTCCAAAGGTAACTATATGATTAAAATATATAATAAGATAAATAAAATAAATCTTAAGTTTATTTTTTTATTACTTATCACATCTATATATGCTTACATTCAAGGAGGAGTACTCGCTTATAATATACTATACATATTTTTATTTATCTTTATAATCGCTATTATAACTTGCATATCCTATTATTTTTCTATAAAGGTAAGCGTAGAATTAAATCAAGATATATTTTACACTAAAGATAATACAGACATTAAATTAATAGTTTATAATAAGGGAGTATTTAAGATACCTTATTTAACAATTAAAGGGAAGTTATTTTCTTTTCAAGAGAGTAAATATGAAGGGGAAGCTATGTCCATTCCACACTTTGGAGTATTAGAGTATAATTACGAAATAAAATTTAAAGTTCGAGGATTTTATGATGTAAAGGACTTTAGAATAATTATTTCAGATATATTTAATATAATAAATGTAAAAAAACAAATTGAAAGTAAAGAATCAATAAAGGTCTATCCTAAAATTTATGACTTAGAAAAATTAATGTCTTCTAAAAATAAGTTTTATGAAAATTTATTTTTAAATAGGGGACTTTTAGAGGATATATATTCAGTAAAGGAAATGAGAGAATATAAGGATGGAGATAATTTAAAGCGAATAAACTGGAAGGTAAGTGCTAAGGCAAATAAGCTTGTTGTAAAAAGCTATGATACATTATCATGTAAAGAGGTAGTAATTTTACTTGATATGAATGAATCCATATATGAAGAAGATAAAATGGGTTTAAAGGAAGAAAGCCTTATAGATACCTGTGTTTCATGGGTAAAATATAGTATAGGCCAAAAGATAAGAGTTAAACTTTATATAAATGATAAAAATGAAGAAGTTATAACTATAAAAAATCAAGATGACTTTTATAATCTTATGGAGTTTTTTGTAGAGAATAAAAGTGATGGAGTTAGAGCGTATAATAAATTTGTAGGATTAAAATCTAATGAATTAAGAAATAATCCTATTATAATGATAACATGCAAGGTAACAGAAGGCTTAATTAAATCCTTATTAGAACTTAATAAAGATAAAAATAATATAATACTCTTTTATTTAGATAAGGGCGATATTAAAAAAGGCTTTGAGGTTTTGTCGATTAATGGAATCATTTCAGTAGATATTAACCTAATGATGACAGAGCTTTATGATAAATCTTTTTAAAAAACAAATTGATACAAAGCCATAAGTTAGGTGGTGATATTATGGGACTAAAAGATATAAGGTGGATGGCCCTTATATTTTATTTAAATATAATTCTCTTTTTTAAGTTATTGATAAGTAGTTATAAGATTATAAATTTTAATTATACATATATAACTATACTGATATTAATAACCTTTATTTTCTTTTACGTATATAAAGAGATTTTAGTATATAAAAGATATAAGATAATAGCTTGGATTTTAATAATCATAGTAAGCTTAATATTCATTTACTTTAAAAAAGAGAATATTATTATGTTTATTAAAGCGACTATAGAAGATTTAGCTTTATTAAATGGAACTATAGCAAAAGGTAGTGATACGAATTTTAATGATTATATAAGGATAATAACTGTGTTACTTCCTGTAATTTCTTTAGTAACATTTTCACTGTATTCTAAGGGCTTTACCCACCTTTTATTAATTATAATCACATTTACTATGCTATTTTTATGGTATTTAGGTTATGATGCTTCAATAGAGTCGAATTTATTTTATTACGCTTTAATTGTAGTTGTTGACTTTTCAGTAGCATCTAATATAATGAATATGAAAAAAATGAGAGCACATAATATAAGAGGAAATATAAAGAGTATTTCGGTAATTACGCAAACCTTATTTTATGGATTTTTAATAGCAGTGTTAATTAAAGTATCTCCAGTAGGTATTGAGGGTAGATATGGAGATATATTAAAAGAAAAAATAAATGGTGCTATAACTAATGAAAATGTAGAAGGGAATTTAAATGAAAAAGGCTACGGATTAAAAGTTTCAGGGTACAATGATAGTAAACTTAGGTTAGGTGGTAAAATACAATTAGATAATAAAGAAGCTTTGAAGGTAAAAGCGGATCAAAGCTACCATCTAAAGGGAAGTGTAAAAGATATTTATACAGGAAGTTCTTGGCTTATAAAAGATGAAGAATTTGATGGTATATTAAATTATATTGGTATAAATAGCAGATATTTAAGTTATTATGGAGAAATTAAAAAAAGTGAAATCTACATAGAACCTAGGGAACTTAAAATTAACACGTTATTTACTCCAATTTATACTGTAGATATAAATTATCCAGAAGATAATAAAGTCTATAAAAATGAAAGGTCAGATATTTATAAATCTTCTAATGTAATAAAAGAAGGATATAAGTTGGAATTTATAGATGACTATAAATTAAAGCCTGTATTAATTAATAAAAGTACAGATTATTCAAAGGAGGATTTAAAAAAATATACTCAGTTACCAGAGTCTATAACTGAAAGAACTAAAGCTTTAGTATATGATATAGTAAGAGGAATTGATAATCCATTAGAAAAGTCAAAAAAGATAAGAGAATACTTAGAATCAAATTATAATTATTCTTTAGAAGTTAAAGATGTACCTTTAGATAAAGACTTTGTAGATCATTTTCTCTTTGAAGAAAAAAAGGGATATTGCGTTTATTTTGCAACGGCAGCAACGGTTATGAATAGAATAGCAGGGGTTCCATCAAGGTATGTAGAAGGATTTAATATGCCAAAAGAGAAAAGCTATGAGGATTTTTATTTAGTTACAAATAAGGACGCTCATGCTTGGACAGAAGTGCTAGTAGATTCTAAAAATATGATATGGACTATAGAGGATTCTGCGCCTACTGCTAGGGAATATGAAAGTTCATTAAGGGAAAACATACCTGCAGTTAATATAAATAGGACGCCTGATCAGGATTTAATGCAATACTCTAGTAAAGATAAAACTAATAAAAATAATGATGCTAAAGAGAATGCTGTAGAGACTTATCTAGATTATAAGTATAAAAGTAGTTATGGTTGGATTAAATTAATAATTACAATATTCATTTATATAGCTATTAACATAATTACTCAAAATATTAAAAAAAATAAAATATTAAAAGGTGATTATAAATATTCTTATTTTTATTTAGAAAGAAGACTTAAAACTATAGGTATAAAAAGAGAAGGTACTGAAACAGAAAAAGATTATATAAATAAAATTAGCAATATTAAGGTTAGAAATATATGTCTAAAGTTAATAGAATGCCTATATAAAGATTATTATGGAGGATATAACCCAAAGGAGTTTAAAGGGGAAGAATTTTATTTTAATTTAGAAAAGTATTTAAAGGAAACACAGGGAATATCATATTATATGTATAAGTATATTATGTTTTTTAGAGTTAAAACTACTCCTTAAATTAAGGAGTAGTTTTAATTTCTTTTAAATTTGATATAATGGTATATGAGTAGGAATATATAAGTCTATGAATAAAGGGTGATAACTAGAAGGAGAAATTAATATGAAATATAAAATGATATGTACCGATATGGATGGTACTTTATTAAATACTAATAAAGAAATAAGTGACAAAACAAAAGAAACTATAAAAACAGCTCATGAAATGGGGGTGCATATAGTTTTAAGTACAGGAAGAATGTTTAATTCAGCAAATTATTATGCATCTATGATAGATATAAAGGCACCTATAATCTCAGCTAATGGAGCTTTTATAAGAGATAGAAATAAGGAAGAGGTTATATATAAAAATGTTTTAGGTAAAGAAAATTGCATAATTCTACTTGAAATATTAAAAAAACATAAGATTCATGGTCATTTTCATACACCAAGTGCATTATTTTCAGACAAACTAGTTTTTTCTGCAAAGATATATGATGATATGAATAAAGATCTACCAGAGGATAACAAAATAGAAATTAATATAATAAAAGATAACTGGGATGAAGTTTTTGAGAAAAATGAAGAGTCCATAGTAAAATGTATAGGAATAGATGAGGATGTAGAAAAGGTTAAAAGAGCTAAAATAGATATGTTAAAGGTTAATGGAGTAGAAGTTGTAAGTTCTTATGAAAATAACTTTGAAATAATGACAAAAGGAGTATCTAAGGGAAGAGGCGTAGAGATTTTAGCAGCATATTATAATATTAAACCTGAAGAAATAATTTGTATCGGAGATAACGAAAATGACTTATCTATGATAAAATTTGCAGGTCTTGGAGTAGCTATGGGAAATGCACCTCATAGTATAAAAAAAGAGGCGGATTATGTAACTGACACTAATGATAATGATGGAGTAGCAAAAGTTATAGAAAAGTTCATATTAAATTCACTATAAGTGTAATAGAACTATATTATATACTATATATAATATTTTAAAGTTATAATATAAAAATGCACAGGTGAATAAAATAATCAATGCACATTAAAGTATAAAAATAAAAAATCAATCCGTGTATTATTTAAAAATCCTATAATAGTGGAGGCAATAAAATTGAATTTAAATATAGTATTATATCAACCAGAAATACCTCAAAATACAGGTAATATAGCTAGAACTTGTGTATTAACAAATTCTAAGTTACATCTTATAAAACCTTTAGGTTTTAGTTTAGATGAAAAAAGTGTTAAAAGAGCAGGTCTTGATTATTGGCCTTTATTAGATATCGAAATTCATGAAAGCTATGAGGCACTTAGAGAAAAGTACCAAGATGGTAGATTTTATTTTTCTACTACTAAGGGCAAATACTTTTACCATGAAGTAGAATTTAATGAAGGTGATTTTATAGTATTTGGTAGGGAATCTATGGGACTTCCAGATTACATAAGAGATAGTGATCCTAATAGATGTATAAGGATTCCTATGATTAACACTACAACTAGGTCCTTAAATCTTTCAAACACTGTATCTATAGTAGCCTATGAAGCCTTAAGACAGATGGACTTCCCTATTATGAAGTAAGGAGAGATTTAAAAAGTTATGAAAAAAATAAAGCTAATAACAGATAGTACTTCAGATTTACCACATTATATTATAGAAAAGTATAATATTGAAGTACTACCACTTAATATAAACATTGGTGAAACAAGCTATACTGATGGTGTAGATATTGACTTTAAAACTTTATTAAAGAAAATAAATGAAGGACAAGGATTCCCTAGTACTTCACAGGTTACACCTAAAAGGTTTATAGATTGCTACAATAAGTATCTAAGTCAAGGCTATAAAATAGTATCCATCCATCTTTCATCTAGAATGAGTGGCACATATCATTCAGCTTGTGTGTCGAAAGATATGATTCAAAGTGATGATATAGTAGTAATAGATAGTAAGACTGTTACGGCAGGATTAGGACTCTTAGTTATAAAAGCTCATAATTTAATTGAAGAAGGAAAAAGTATATTTGAAATTGAAAAAGAAGTCATTAATACAATTCCTAAAATACAAAGTATATTAGCCTTTGATACTTTAGAGCATCTTGTTAAAGGTGGCAGGCTTTCGAAGACTTCAGGATTTATAGGTACTGTTTTAGGAATTAAGCCTATACTTACAGTTAAAGATGGGGAGATAGTCGTAAAAGAGAAGATTAGAGGAAGTAAAAAGGCTCTTAAACATATTCTAGAAGGATTGCAAGATATAAATATAGATGAGAATGTACCCTTAATGCTTCTAAATGCAGAGAATGAAGATATGATTGAATCTTTAAGAGAGAAGTTAAATCATAAAAATTATAACTTTATAGAATTAGATGTAGGTTGTACTGTTGGAACGCACTCGGGCCCAAGGGCTTGTGGGGTGTTTTTTATAGAAAAGTAAAGACTACTACATAAAACAAAATAAAATCATCTACAAAACTAAAGTTATAATTAGCATTCTAAAATATATGTTAGCTTATGTAAAAAATAGAAATTTGTCGGAATAAGTAGAAATTTATCAATCTATACGGTTTCATAATAGATGCTATAAAAAAATGCTATAGAAGATATTTGAAATAACCATAGAACTTTTATGTTTTATGGGTTATAATAAGGGTGAAAAAAATAACAAGTTAAATGCAAATTAATATATAAGTGAATGAAGTTTTCGGGAGATAACCTTATAAAAAAGGTAGCCGAAGGAGTAAGTAATATAGCCCATATATTATGAATCTCTCAGGCAAAGGGACCGAACGCTGACACATCTCTGGAAAGCGATAGCACCGAAGGAGTAATTCTCTCAGGTAAAAAGACAGAGGAAAAGGGATTAAGCCTTTTTTCTCTGTCTCTTTTTATGAAATTATAGTCCAAGCAATTCAAAATAAAGGGTGAAAAAAATCTATAGAAATATAAAAAAGATTTTTAAATTGCATAACCTAGGAAGGAATTAATATGATTATTGAAAAGTTTATTATAATTACAAATAATACATTAAGTCAAGACAATTTAAAAAAGGAGTACGATGTAGAATTATTAGGTATTGCCTCTTTAGATTTATTGTATAGAGTCAAGGATTTTATACATAGTGGATATAGTTAATTATACCATGTACATAACAGCACAATAAGACCGAAATGGATTCAATATATAACA
>CAYYWN010000113.1:0-1071 GCA_964474485.1 uncultured Clostridium sp.
AAATAAAAATATGAAAAAATATATATTAATATTACTTTTAAAGAAAAAAATAAAAATAAATTAGAAACGTGAAGGGATATATATAATAAAAAGATGTTAATAAAAGTTAGAAATACTTCACAGAATATTAATACTCTTTTGGAATAAAATATGATATATTTATATTATAGAAATAGCATAATAAATAAATATCATTAACTAACCCCTTATTTATATAGCCCTTTTAATTTAAAGATATTGGTATCCCCCACCAATATCTTTTTTGTTTTCCCCATAAAAAAGTATACTAAAAATAGTAATTATAAAAGATATTGATTCATATTATATAGTAATGGAGGTATTTATTATGATTAACTTTCAAGATATAGGACTAATGTCAGCTATAGTTATGGGCTTATCTCAGGTAGCTAAAGAGCTTGGAATAAAGGTTAAGTTAATACCATTACTGAATTTAATACTGGGAATTATGGCAGGGATTTTGTATGTATCACCAGGAGACTTTAAAGTTGGTATACTTTCAGGAATTACCATAGGTCTTTCAGCTTCAGGATTCTACTCTGGGATTAAAAATGTGAGGCAAGCGTTTCGGGGATAAAAATAAATATATTTATTATTTTAGCCTACTATGTTTTAAAATTTTATCCATGAGTTAAATTTATTATAACTCATGGATTTTTCATTAAAACAACTTGTAATAATTAAACTAAAAATTTTTTGTATGTGAATATAGTTACCCTAAAATTAGTAGTTTAGTTCTTTAATGTAATCCATTATTTTAGGAGTCCAACTCTCAAAAAGAGTAGGATCATCTGTTTTTAAAACCTCTAAAAATGGATCTAGTATTTTAAGTTTGTACATGCCTTTTGATAGATGTCTTGGAAAGTCCCTGTCCTTAGTATAAAATTTTTTAGGATCGATAACTTTTAAATCTCCGTTTGGCTGAACAAATATATCTTTGCACCTTAAATCTATCTTTTTAAATTTTATTATTATAAATTCCGTAAATATTTCTATAATTGTTTTACCTAGTTCATCATTAAAACCTTGATTGCTTATTGATTTTGTTAACAT
>CAYYWN010000113.1:1081-6925 GCA_964474485.1 uncultured Clostridium sp.
TATAATTTTCACCTATCTCATATATCCTTGGGAAGTATTTATTGCCATTTACCTTTTGTAAAATAACGTACTCTCCAATAAAACTTTTAATATTAAAGCAAATTTTTATAACATTCCCATCTGGAAGTAAATATACTATGCCATTGTGACCTTCACCTAGAAATTTGCAATCTAAAAGATTAATATTAAAATCATAGTAAGGATTTATAATTAACTCTTTATTTTTATGCATATATGACCTTCTATATATTACTTTTCTATTATATTTATGATGGTAATTCTAGGAATATAACATACTACTCTAATCTTAGACTGAAACTTACTAAAATGAAGAATATTTTAAAATAAGAAATTAGTAGAGCCTTTATAGAGTGAATATATTCTAGTTACTTGCTTTTTGAAATTAACTAGAAAATGTAAGAGGAAGTGATATAATGGTATATATATATATGGTTTTAAAGACATGGGTTCTTATTGCTTTAGTCTAATTGTATGGAAAAGGAGATAATAAAAAATGTACTATGGAGAAAAGGTTTGTTTAAGAGCATATAAGGAAGAAGATATTCAAAAAGTAACATCATTTGTCAACGATAAAGAGATTAAGAAATTTTATGATACAGATGTTTCATTTCCAATTACCCTTTGGGAAGAGGAGACTTGGGTAAAATCACAAAAAGGAAATAAGAATGGTGAGTATAACTTTGCAATAGAAGATATAAAAACAAAAAAGTATATTGGTGGTTGCAATATTCAAAATGTTAATTGGCTCACACGTGTGGCACTAGTTGGAATTATGATTGGAGACAAAGATTACTTAGGAAAAGGCTATGGTACTGATGCCATGAAGGTTTTAATGAAGTTTATATTCCAGGATATGAATATCCGTAAGATAAGATTAAGTACTTTTTCCTTTAATGTGAGAGCTCAAAAAAGTTATGAAAAATGTGGATTCAAAGTAGAAGGAATTCTAAAAGATGAGGTATTTAAAGATGGAAAGTACTATGATGAAATAGTAATGTCATCTTTTAATCCTAATTAATAATGAAATATATTTGGGGTTAAAGGTAATTAAAAAAGCATTTACTAAATGATATATTAAGGATCGTGGTTTAATGAATTTAGAAAAATTAAAAGAAGACTGGAAAAAAGAAGAAGAATATTTATTTACAGGTTGGGATTTTTCACATATAAATAATCGTATGAAAGAAGAAAGATTACCCTGGGATTATAAGAAAATAGTTAAATCACATATGAGCGAAAAAAAGGTTTTACTTGATATGGGTACTGGAGGGGGCGAATTTTTATTGTCACTACATCCAAGTCCAGGCAAAACATATGCTACAGAAGGGTATCTTCCTAATTTAGAGCTAAGTAAAAAGGTTTTAAAACCATATGGTATTGAAGTGAGACAAGTTGTTGATGATGGAACTCTACCTTTTGATAATAGTTATTTTGATATTATTATAAATAAACATGAATCATTTTGTTTATCTGAAGTTAACCATATCTTGAAGCCAGGTGGGGTTTTTATTACTCAGCAAGTGGGATGCGAAAACAGTAGAGAGATGTCAAGGTTTCTTTTAGGACAATATCCTAATATAATTGATGATGATTTAAATTTTAATAAAATTTTGAAAGAGGCTAAAGATAGTGGTTTAAGAGTTGTAACACAAGGAGAGTATTTTCCAAAGACACACTTTTATGATGTAGGAGCATTGGTGTTTTTTGCTAAGATACTCCCATGGGAATTTCCAGGGTTTTCTGTTGAAAAATGTTTTAATAGACTTGTTGAATTACAAGAAAAGATAGAAAAAGAAGGTTATATAGAGGTAATAGAACACAGATATTTTATAATTGCTGAAAAACAAGGTATTTAACTATGGCTTAGTGCAATTTACTGGGCTATGTGTAGAATGTCATATGCAGATAAAAAATGAGAGAATAATTTAAATGTTGTAATTTTCAAAGATACAACCTCATAAGATTAATTATATTGATTTTTAGGAGGTAAGGGGTATGCCGGATAAAGGGAAAAGCAAAAGTGCTTCAACTAAAAATAGTAACAAAAATGGTGGTAAGGATAAAAAGAAAAATACAAAGAAAAAATAGACTAGATTCATTTAGAAGACAATAGGAGGCATAAATGAATATAAAGGTTTGTAATGAATTAAAGGATGATATTATATCTGAAATCAGAAAGATTGAGGAACTTTGTAATGAACAGGATAATTTAAAAATCAATACTTTCCTTGATAATTCAATGAATTTTAATAAAGAAATTAATAATTTGTTTTTGGCTTATGAAGGGGATAAGTTAGTTTCTTTTCTTAATATATTTATACCAACCTCTAAAGAAGGTGAAATTTCTGCCTGTACATTGCCAGGATATAGGGAGAAGGGATATTTTAAATCTCTTTTTAATGAAGCACTACAGGAACTTTATAAATATAAAGTAGAAGATGCTTTGCTGGTATTAGAGGATAATTTTAAGGTTGCTAAGACTATAGCAATTAATCTAGGAGCCAACTATGATTTTAGTGAGTACTTGTTAAAATTTCATGGAAATATTAACATGAACTTAGAAGTTCCTGACAAAGTTAAAGTTTTAGAAGCCAAAGTAGAGCATTTAGAGGTTATGACAAAATTAGCACAATATACTTTTAATAGGAGTCATGAAGAGTCTAAAATTATGATAAATAATGCTTTTGAAGCAAAAAATAGAAAGCAATATATTATAAAATTAGAAGGAAATATCATTGGTATGGCAGGAGTAAGCTTTGAAGATGAGGATGGTTATATATTTGGAGTGGGTATATCTCCTGATTATAGGGGAAAGGGTTATAGTAAGATACTTCTAAATGAAATAATTAAAGACATATATATAAATCATACAAAGAGTATTGTGTTGGAAGTTGATAGCAATAATAGCATAGCCTTTAACTTATATACCAAAAGTGGGTTTACAATAGATAATGCCTTCCATTATTACAGAAAACATTGCAAGGTGAGCTGATGTGTTATGGATAGCAATATTTTATTAGCAAATTTAGATAACTTAAATGATATAGTTTCCATTAGATATTATTATGTTGAAGGATCCAATACAAGTCCAGTAGGGTTTATTGAAGGCATAGGTAAAAGAAGGCTATAGACTTAAAGGAGTCACAAAATCACTAGTAAGACATGGTGAAAAGTGGGCTAAAACAAAAGGATGCAATCAAATAGGGTCAGATGTGGAACTTTATAATGTTGATAGTTATAACTTTCATAAAAGTATAGGATATACTGAAATGAACAGTTTAATAAAAAAGAAGAATGTTGCTCTTGCATTAGCTAAGAGTAGCATTCTTTTTTTGTAAAATTAAATAAATACAGTTAAATAGACTTATTTTTAAATAACTTATATAAGGTTCCTAAAAGTCCCATTACAGGAAGGGTTGAAAAACCAATAGACATGTTTCTTTGACTCTTTGTATTTTTTAATGCAGTTTTAAGTTCCGTTTCTCTTGATTCAGAAGAATCAAAAGCTTCTTCTCTTTTTTCATATTCAGAAAGCTTATCTTCTAATTCAGCATTTTTGATTTTAAGTTTTTCTATTGGGGATTCTAATGATTTAATACTTTCTTCCATAGTTTTTTCTAATGACTTAATACTTTCTTTTAGTGTATTAATTTCCATACTCAGAGAATCGTTGTTTTGTTTCAATCTAGTTGTTTCAGTTTGCAATTTGCTATTATCATTTTTGAGGCTATCTCGTTCACTTGATAATTCATTAATTTTGTTAGTTGATTCATTAGTTGCAGTCGTAGCTGCAGTTGAATTTGAATTATTTTGCGGAGTTTTAGGTTTTACAGATGAGCTAGATCCACCATTATGATAATGATATGTACCTGCTTTACGATCCCAATGACCACCGTTTGCATCTGTTCTCCCAGAATGAGCTGAGACAACATAAGTAGACATAATTAATAATAAAAAGATAAAATAATAGGTTTTTTTTACTAAGCTTTTCACAAACAACTCTCCTTTTTACATATTATTATGATTATATCATATATATTGTAAACATTTAAATGTTTTGTTACAATGTAGCTAAATATGGAGTATTAGGGGGAAAAATATGAATTTAAAAGAGAGTAAGATGATAAAAAACAAATGGGTTACCATACCATTAGGTATTATTGTTTATTTTATTTTTATGGTTACCTTACCTAGGTTTACAGGGTGGATAACAATTATATGTGTTATAGCATTTTGTGTATACTTATTTACTAAAAATGAGAAGTTTAAATCAAGCAAACGTATAGTTAAGTGGATAATAACTGTTTGGCTAGTTTTATTAGGATTCATAGGTATAATATTTACTACAATCTCTCCAGAAAATATAGAAAAAAGCAGATTAACTTCTCAAAAAGTTAATATAGAAAAACAAAAAGAAGAAGATGAAAAAGAAACAATAGCACAGGAAGAAGCTGAAAGACAAAAAATAGAACAAGAAGAGATTACTAAAAAGTTAGAAGAAAAGAAAAAACAATTAGCAGAAGAAGAACAATTAAAGAAAGAACAAGAGGAACAGACTAAAAAGGATGCAGAAGAAAAGTATAAGGCTGAAGAGGAAGCTAGAAGGAAAGTAGAAGAAAAAGCACAAAGCAAAGCTGAAGAAGAAAATAAAAAAAATGAAGAAGAAAAAAGAATTCAAAAAAATCAGGAAAGTAAGAAGAAAGAAGATGAAATAAAAAAAGAGTCAAGCTCTAAAATAGGACAATCTAAAGGCGCTGAAAGGCACGTAGTTATATCTGTTCAAGGGAAAAGGTATCACTTGCCAGGATGTAGAACAGTGAAACAAGAGAAAGGGAGAGTATCAGTAGAAGAAGCTAAAAATCAAGGTTATGGGGCATGTGGAGTATGTAAGCCTTAAATTAAAAATAACAGTTTCTATATGTTTAAAAAAAATAAAGATGCTATAAACAACGGAGAAAATATGGTACCTTTAATATTAAATTATAAATATAATATTCTACTGATATTTTACTGACTTTTTGAATAGAAAAAGGACTTTGGAATATAAATCCAAAGTCCTTTTAGCCATTGATATATCTTGGTGCCGGAGGCGGGAATCGAACCCGCATGGTATCACTACCGACGGATTTTGAGTCCGTTGCGTCTGCCAGTTTCACCACTTCGGCATATCTAACAGAACTTATCATAGCATATTTTTTTTTATAATGCAACTGTTTTTTGTTTAGGTATAACTATTTTAATATAATAGAGAAAAAGGGTATGAGGAATAAAACTAATTAACCAGAATATAATTATTAGAGTATAAGATTGTATAGAAAGTAAACTACTCATAACCTAAGAGATCATAAAGTTTCGAATAAGAATATTAAATAGCTATTGTAATAAACCTTAAAAGAATATATATTAAGATTGTATGTGAAATATTATTTTAAATATAGAGGAATCTGAAAAAATAACGGTGAAATATATTAAAATATAATCTAATGTTTTTGCAGATTATTAAGGAGACAAGCTATGCAAAATTTATTAAAGGGTATAATAGAAAGTAATAAGGTTTATACGAAAGAAGGAATTGTTGCTTCATACATACCAGAACTTGGAAAGGCTAATCCAGAGGATTTAGGTATGTGCGTAGTTAGATTAGATGGTAAGGAGTTTATGGCAGGGGACGCTGAAAAGAACTTTACTATGCAAAGTATGTCTAAGGTAATAGCACTAATTTTAGCTATTTTAGATAATGGCAAAAAATCAGTATTTTCTAAAGTTGGGATGGAACCTACAGGAGATAGCTTTAATTCTATAACAAGTCTTGAGGTTAAGCAT
>CAYYWN010000114.1:0-6827 GCA_964474485.1 uncultured Clostridium sp.
AAGTATGCTAAGAACTATATCGAAAGCATTATTTCTAAAGGGCATTTTTGATAGATCAGCTACGCTCCATATAGCATCTTGATACTCTCTTGAGGCTATATGAATTCCCTCTTTAGATATATCAATACCTACACCTTTAAAATTAGACTTTGAATTAATATTTGTAGCGGATAGAATATCTTTTAAATGTGATCCCTCTCCACATCCAGCATCTAACATGTTTATACTCTTTTTATTAAAAGGTGCCATGGTTTTAATGGTTAAATCACTAACGGATTTAGTCATTGGATGAAAAAAGCCGCTTTTACATAAAATATTTCTAGATTCTAACATTTCTTTACCATATTCACTTTTTACTGAATGGGGTAATAGGTTTATATAACCATTTTTAGATAAGTCAAAACAATGTTTTTTTGTGCAAATCAAACTATTAGAATCAAAAGAAACACTCATAGAACTTTGGCATAAAGGACAAGAAAAGATATCCTCACTTTTCTTTATTAAATTTTTTGCTAAATCAAATTTTTTCACCTTATTCTCCTTAATATTAAATAACATAATAAGTTATTTTAAAAAAATAGACTCTAGATTAACGAGTTTTTAAAATACTTAAGGGTTATTATAACATTTACTAATTTAAAATGGAATATAGTTAGTAATTTTATAATCATTTTAATAAGAAAAGCCTTTCAATAAGCTTATTGAAAGGCTTTTTTGTGCTTAGAGGTTATTTTTAAATAGAAAATTATATTTAAAAGTTATTTTGGAATAACTTAAGATATTAACTATTTTTATATTCTAAAAATTCGTCATAACTCATTTTTTTATCTATGATTCCGTTATCTGTAATTTCAATAATTCTATTAGCTATAGTTTGTGTAAATTGGTGATCATGGGAAGCGAAAAGTATATTTCCCTTAAAATCAATTAAACCATTATTTAAAGCAGTAATTGATTCTAAGTCAAGGTGGTTTGTAGGCTCATCTAAAATAAGTAGATTACCACTGCTAAGCATCATTTTTGAAAGCATACACCTTACTTTTTCTCCACCGGATAATACATTTACTTGTTTTAAAGGCTCTTCACCAGAGAAAAGCATCCTACCTAAAAAGCCTCTTAAGTAGCTTTCAGCTTTATCATCAGAAAATTGTCTTAACCAATCTACTAAATTAAGTTCTACATCATTAAAATACTCTGAATTATCACTTGGGAAGTAAGCTTTAGTTATAGTTACGCCCCACTTAAATTCGCCGCTATCAGGTTCCATTTCTCCAGTTAAAATCTTAAATAAAGTAGTTTTAGCTATATCGTTTGTTCCTGTAAAAGCTATTTTATCATCTTTTGAAACTATAAAATTAACCTTATCTAAAACTTTTACCCCGTTTATAGTTTTGCTTAAGTCTTTAACCATAAGTATATCATTACCAGGTTCTCTTTCTGCCTTAAATCCAACAAAAGGATATCTTCTTGATGATGGTTCTATTTCATCAAATGTAATTTTTTCTAATGATTTTTTACGAGAAGTTGCCTGCTTAGACTTTGAAGCATTAGCACTAAAACGCATAATGAATTCTTGAAGTTCTTTAACCTTTTGTTCTTTTTTCTTATTTTGATCTTTGGACATTTGAAGTAATAATTGACTAGATTCATACCAAAAGTCATAGTTTCCAGCAAAAAGTTTTATCTTTCCAAAGTCAACGTCAGCCATATGAGTACATACCTTATTTAAAAAGTATCTATCATGGGATACTACAATTACAGTACCATCAAAGTTTATTAAAAATTCCTCTAACCATTTAATAGATGCTGCATCTAAGTTATTAGTAGGCTCATCCAAGATTAGAACTCCAGGCTTTCCAAAAAGTGCTTGAGCAAGAAGAACCTTAACCTTTTCTCCACCTGAAAGCTCAGATACATTTTTATCATGTAAATCTGTTGAAACACCGAGTCCTTGCAATATAGAGGAGGCATCTGATTCAGCTTCCCATCCATCTAATTCAGCAAACTCGCCTTCAAGCTCTGAAGCTTTTATGCCGTCAGCATCAGTAAAGTCGGTCTTTGCATAAATTTCTTCTTTTTCTTTCATTATAGAGTAAAGTCTAGCATTACCCATAATTACTGTTTCAAGCACATTATAATTATCATAATGATAGTGATCCTGTTTTAAAACAGACATTCTAACACCAGGGGCGATACTTACATCTCCAGTGTTTGCTTCAATTTCTCCTGAGAGTACTTTTAAAAAGGTACTTTTTCCAGCTCCGTTTGCTCCTATAACACCATAACAGTTTCCAGGAACAAATTTAATGTTTACATCTTCAAATAGTTTTTTATCACCATATCTTAAACTTAAATTAGTTACATTTATCACTTAATTTACCATCCTTTTAATTAAATATTCGTATTTAGTCTCACTGCGAAATTATAACATAAATATATATTTCTTGCACCCCTATTATTGTAGTTATTTTAATTTTGAAATATTAAATAAATTATAGCATATACATAAAGGAAATATGTTTACTAACTTCACTATATAAAGTTTTAATAGGAATGAGTTTAAAAAGGTAATGTAAATTTATGTTGAATTTTGACGAAAGTTATGATAGCATTACGCTATTATATTGAGTAAAAGAGAGGAAATATTGAATGAAAGATTTTGAAATATTTACTGACTCATGTTGTGATTTGCCTATAGAATATATTGAAGAAAAGAAAATTAAATTTGCAAGACTTACTTGTAGTTATAATGATAAACAATATTTTGACGATTTAGGACAAGATTTATCTCCAAAACAGTTTTTTAAAGATCTAAGGAATGGTTCTGTTCCGCTTACATCTCAGCCTAGTGCAGATGAATTTTATAATAAATTTAAAAGTATAATAGATGAAGATAAAGATATTTTATATATTTGTGTTTCTACAGGATTAAGTGGAACTGAAAATAGTGCAACTGTAGCTAAAAATATGATTTTAGATGAATATCCAAATTCAAATATAGCAATTGTAAATGTTCTAACGGCTTCACTTGGACAAGGGATTATGGTTATGAAGGCTGTTGAAATGAAGGAAGATGGAAGTTCATTTGAAGAAATAATAAATTATATTGAAACAAAGAAACAAAATATGAATTCTTATATGACTGTAGATGATTTACGTCACTTAAGAAGAGGTGGGAGATTATCTTCCGCAGCTGCAGTCCTTGGAATAATGCTTCATATTAAGCCTATACTTACTATAAATGGTGAAGGTAAGGTTATGCCTATTATAAAAGTAAAGGGTAGAAAAAGTTCTATTAAGAAGTTAGTTGAAATTATAGTAGAGAGAATAGAAGATCCAGAAAATCAAATAATAGCTATATCCCACGGGGATTGCATTGATGAGGCCTTAGCTCTTAAAGAAGGTATACTTAAAGAATTAAAGGTAAAAGATATATTAATTAACTTTACAGGCCCTGCAGTAGGAACACATGGGGGCCCTGGAAATCTTGCATTATTCTTCATGGGTAAGGAAAGACAAAATCATATTATATAAAAATTATAAATTACACTTCTAAAACTCCTTTCACTGTGATAAAATTATTTTGGCTTAGCATAAAAAATTTGAGAGAATAATAGTCTAAGGTGTAGAATGACTAGTAAACTTGAAAAGTTTTTTAGAATTTAATAGGATAAATTATTTGTGCTAAGATTTTTGAATAAATTTGTTAGGTAGGAGAAATTAGATGAGTATATTAACAGTTAAAGACGTTAGTCATGGTTTTGGAGATAGAGTTATATTTGAGGATATTCCCTTTAGATTATTAAAAGGGGAGCATATCGGACTTGTAGGTGCTAATGGAGAAGGTAAGTCATCATTTATGAATATAATAACAGGAAAGCTAGCTCCAGATGAAGGTAGTGTAGAGTGGTCAAATAGAGTAAGAGTTGGATACATGGATCAGCATGCGTATTTAGAAAAAGATAGAACAATAAAAGATGTTTTAAGAGATGCTTTTAAGTATTTATTTGACTTAGAAGAGGAAATGCTTAAAGTAACAGATAAAATGGCAGAAGCATCCCCAGAGGAACTTGAAAAGTTACTAGAAGATATGGGGAATATTCAAGATATATTAGATAATAGTGGATTTTATCTTATAGATTCAAAGGTAGAAGAAATAGCAGCTGGACTAGGTCTTAAAGATGTAGGACTTGATAAAGATGTAACGGAACTAAGTGGTGGTCAAAGAACTAAAGTATTACTTGCAAAATTACTTTTAGAAAAGCCTGATATATTACTTTTAGATGAGCCTACTAACTATTTAGATGAGCAACATATAGAATTGTTAATAACGTATCTATTAAATTATGAAAATGCATTTATACTTATATCCCATGAAATTCCTTTCTTAAATAGTGTTATAAATATTATTTATCACATGGAACATAGAAAGTTAACTAGATATGTAGGGGATTATAATGAATTTCAAAGGATATATGAAGTAAACAAACACCAATTAAAGGCAGCCTTTGAAAAGCAAAAGAAAGAAATTGAAAAATTAGAAGACTTTGTTGCTCGTAATAAAGCAAGAGCATCAACAGCAGGCCTTGCTCGTTCTAAGCAAAAAAAATTAGAAAAGATAGATAAAATTGAACTTCCACCAGAAAAGGTAGATCCAGAATTCAATTTTAAGCAAGCTAGAGCTTCAGGAAAGCTTATTTTTGAAACAAAGGGTTTAGTTTTAGGTTATGATACTCCCCTTTCTAAAGAGGTTAATATAAAGATGGAAAGAGGCCAAAAAATAGCACTTATAGGAGCTAACGGACTTGGAAAAACAACTTTATTAAAAACCCTTATGGGACTTCAAAAATCTTATGCTGGAGAAGTAGAAGTTGGAGACTATCAGTATATAGGCTACTTTGAGCAAGAGATGAAAGGAAAACTAGACAATACCTGTATAGAAGAGATCTGGCAGGAATTTCCTGGATATACTCAATACCAAGTTAGAGCATCCTTAGCTAAATGTGGACTTACAACAAAGCATATAGAGAGTAAGGTTATGGTATTAAGTGGAGGAGAGCAAGCTAAGGTAAGACTATGTAAGATACTAAATAGAGAAAGCAATATACTTATATTAGACGAACCAACAAACCACTTAGACCCAGTAGCAAAGGAAGAACTTAAAAGAGCGCTTAAAGAGTATAAAGGCAGCATACTACTTGTATGCCATGAGCCAGAATTTTATACAGACGTAGTTAATGAAGTATGGAACTGTGAAGAGTGGACAACTAAAATAGTATAAGGTTGTAGCTTAAGTTAAAAATAATTAAAAGAGTTAGATTCATTCTAACGGGTTTACTTTAAGTGTGCAAGAATAAAAAATACAATTATTATTGAGTGCAAAATTACATTGAGTTTTGCACTCTTTTATTTTGGCTTAAATCAATGGATTAATGGCAATACAACGTTAAAATACTCTAATATTTACACTCATTTTTACAAAACAAAAAACAGATGTAATAAACTTATTTCATCTTCAAAAATGTGTGTTAAAATGTATACAAAAGCTCATGTAAAACTGGTTGTATTTCTTTAAATAGGATTTTATAGAAATAGGAACGCATATTCTTAATATAATGGTAAATTAAGGTGAAAATATTTCGCTCTTGCTGATAAAACAATAGCATTGGAAGGATTGATATAATGTTACAAGAAGAAATATTGATGTTGATAGGAAACATATCCCCTCAAGCAAAGCATTATGTATATAATTCCGTTAAAAATGTTGAGGTATTATACTCTATGTTTACAGAACAGAATAAGGGTGTATTTATAAAAGTTGACAACAAGGATTGCTGTGTTTTTTATGCTTCTTTTCTTAATGAAGATAATATAGAAGATATTTTAAAAATAATTAATAATAAAACCAATGAATCCATTTTAAACATAAATTTAAAAGAAGTATGTTTTAACGTATATGGAAATAATCCAAAAATAATTAATTTAGTAAGGAAATTAGGTTTCAAATTAGATATTGAAAGATATTATCTTGAATATGTTAGTAAAGAACTGCCACAATTAAAGAATAGTAACTTAACTTATAAAGGCTTTGAGAGCAGTATGCTAAAAGAATTCATTGATTTATTTGATAGTGCATATTATCAGTTAAATATAGATAATGGCTGGGAAATAAATGGCTACGCTAAAAATGAAGAACAATTTCATGAAAAGCTTAATACTTTGAATAAATTTAATCAAGTTTATTCATTTTGGCTAAATAACGAATTGGTGGGTGCTTATATTATTAAAGAGAACTATATTATGGATATTGTTGTAAATCCAATATACCAAAATAAAGGATATGGAAGTTATATATTAACACATTGTATAAAAGATATGAAAGTAACTAAATCTATTGATAACATAAGACTGGGAATTGTGAAAACAAATGCTGGTGCTAAAAGGTTATATGAAAGAAATGGGTTCGTTAAGATTTCCTCTTATGCGGAACATACATATAGATAAGTGTGTAAAATAATTAATAATCATTCACAGTCTTCATATGTTATTCATCAATAGCAAATTAAATGTAAAAGCCTATGTTAAAACGAAAGTTAAAGCATAGGTTTTTTGTTGTAAAAATGACTATGATTATTTGTTTTGAATCTCTGAAGTAAACCTGTTAGATTCATGCTAGCTCTTTTTATATTTATACTATATTATGCTAATACTAATATCATAATAAAATGCTTTTTATAACAAAACTTTTATGAAAGAAAATTAATGAATTATTATTAATATATAGGTAAAAATAGATTATTAGAGGATTATAGATTATAATTTAAATT
>CAYYWN010000115.1:0-6808 GCA_964474485.1 uncultured Clostridium sp.
TAGGCCTTTAGCCACCATTTGAGTCCCAATTAAAATATCTGCTTCACCTTTTTTAAAGGAATTATATATCTTCTCATAGGAATCTTTCCTTCTTGTAGTATCTAAGTCCATTCTTAATATTTTAGCTTCTTTAAAGTATCTTTTTACTTCTGTTTCTACCTTTTCAGTACCTACACCAAAATACTTTACATATTTACTATTACAAATAGGACAAACATTTGTAGCTCTAGACTTTTTCCCACAATAATGACAGGATAAATAGTTACCTGAAAAATGGTAAGTCATTGATATATCACATTTATCACATTTAAATACATATCCACATTTTCTGCAAGATACAAAAGTAGAAAATCCTCTTCTATTTAAAAACAAAATTATTTGTTCTTTTTTCTCTAATGCATCTTTTATTTTACTATATAATAAACTACTAAAAATAGATTTGTTATTATTTTCAAGTTCTTCTCTCATATCAATAATTTGTATGCTTGGCATAAATGCCCCATCTATTCTTTTTTCCATCTTTAGTAATTCTATTTCTCCAACTTCAGCTTTGTAATAGGATTCTATACTTGGTGTTGCAGTTCCTAAAACTACCCTACACCCTTCTAGTTTACTCCTATATTCAGCAATTTCTCTAGCATCATACTTAGGGTTACTATCGGACTTATAACTATTTTCATGTTCTTCATCAATTATTATAATACCTAAATCCTTAAAAGGCAAAAATACAGCTGATCTGGCTCCTACTGCTAATTTAGCTTTTCCTTCTTTAACTCTAAACCATTCGTCAAACCTTTCCCCATCAGAAAGTTTACTATGAAATACAGCAACATCTTTACCAAATCTTCCTTTAAACCTTTCTATCATCTGTGGGGTTAATGCAATTTCCGGCACTAAGATTATAGAAGACTTACCTTCTTTTATACTATCTTCCACCAAATTCATATACACTTCAGTCTTACCACTCCCAGTAACCCCATGGATAAGAAATACCTTTTTATCTGAATTTAAAATTTTATCTATAACGTATTTTTGTTCTCCATTAGGTGTTTTTTTACCATAATGGTCAAACTCCCTAACATTATATCTTTGTATTGTTTTAGCCTCTGCAAATATAAAACCTTGCTTTATTAGTGTATTTATAGAGCTTAATGACATGGAATAATTTTTGTTTAATTCCGTTCGTGTTACGTTTCCATTTAGCTCCTGTATTTTATTCCATATAGACTCATAAGGTTCTTTCTTATATCGCCCCTCTAAAACCCCTTTAGTATATAAAACCTCTATAGTTTTATTTTTCATTCCACCTACAATGCCTTTAGGTAAAAATTGTTTTAAAGCATCCACATAGGAACAAAGGTATCTTTTTCTCATAAACTCCATAAGATTTACGTCTTTTTCATTAAAAAGTTCTACTTCTTTATAAACTTTTTCAATACTTTTCATTTTTATGTTAGCGTCTTTAAATTCATGTGATTCATCGTAGAGATATAATATAAACCCATCTACTAACCTGTCGCCTCTTCCAAAAGGAACTTTAACCCTATATCCTATATTTATATTATTAGCATGTTCTTCTTTAATGTTGTAAGTAAAAATCCTATCTAATTCATTTGCATCCTGGTTTATAACAATACCAGCAAACTTTAACATTTAATCACCCTTTATAAAATAAAAAAGCGCAGACTAGCGCCTTTTATTTACAATATCAAATAATTCTTTTGCAACCTTTTTCTTATTCATGGATTCTAGTTTTATAATATCTCCATCTTTGCATATGATACTTACCTCATTGTCCTCTGAAGCAAATCCTGTATGAAGGATATTATTTGCAACTATATAATCTAAATTTTTCTTAGTAAGTTTACTTTTAGCATTTTCTATAAGATTACTGCTTTCCGCAGCAAACCCTACTAAAATTTGGTTTCGTTTTTTTTCTCCTAAGATTTTAAGTATATCATTATCTTTTGAAAATTCTATACTTATATCCATCTCAGACTTTTTAATCTTTTCTTCACTATAATACTTAGGCTTATAATCTGCTACTGCAGCTGTTTTTACCACAATATCTGCTTTTTCATAATTCGAAAGCACTTCGCTTAACATCTCTTCATTTGTAGTTACACTTATAAATTGAATTTCAAAAGGCCTTTCTAAATTAGTAGGACCAGATATTAAAATAACCTCTGCCCCTCTATCTCTAGCTTCCTTTGCTATGGCATATCCCATCTTTCCTGTAGATTTATTTGTTATATATCTTACCGGATCAATGCTTGCTATAGTTGGTCCTGCTGTAACTAGTACTGTTTTACCTTTTAAATCTTTAGGCTGATAAAGCATACTTTCTACTTTATCAGCTATATATTTTGTATCTGAAAGTTTACCTTTTCCTTCATCACCACAAGCTAATCTTCCACTAATAGGTTCGATAAATTCATATCCATATCTTTTTAGCTTAGATATATATTCTTGAACTATCTTATTGTTATACATATTAGTATTCATAGCTAGAGCAAATATAACCTTTGCTCTTGTAGCCATTATGGTTGTAGAGAGCATATCATCTGCAATACCATTTGCCACCTTACCTATAATATTCGCTGTAGCTGGTGCAACAAGAAGTATATCTGCCTTTTTAGCTAATGAAATATGTTGTATTTCAAAAGCTTTAGGCTCTTCAAACATATCTGATACTACCACATTTTGACTAAGAGATTGAAAGGCCAAAGGTGAAACAAATTCTTTAGCAGACTTTGTCATAATTACATTAACTTCTATGTCCTTTTTCTTTAAAGCACTAATAATATCTAGAGCTTTATATACAGCTATGCCTCCAGTGACGCCTAAAACTACACAATGAGACTTCTTTGTCATAACTATTTTAATCCTTCTTTTATTGTTTCGTATTTAACATATCCTTGATCTACTTCGCTAATGGCTCTAGTTAAAGGTTTTTTAGAGTCTACCTCTACCATTGGCTCTGCACCATCAATTATTTGTCTTGCTCTTTTCGAAGTTACTGTAACTAAAGTGTATCTATTATCCACCTTTTCTAATAAGTCTGTTATTGATGGATTAATCATAGAGTTGTTCATGTATTAAGCCCTCCTTTGAATCTAATATTTTTTCTTTTATTCTATCTACTCTGCATCTTTCTGCTGTGAGTATGCTTTCTATTTTATTAACTGCCTCACTCACTGTATTGTTTACTACTGCATAATTATATGTTGAGATATAATTGATTTCTTGATATGCAGATTTAAACCTAGTCATTAAGGAATCTGGTGTTTCACTACCTCTTTTTATTATTCTTTGTTTTAATTCTTCCATAGATGGAGGCAATATGAATATAAATACACCATCTTCTATCTTATCCTTAACTTTTAATGCTCCTTGAATATCTATCTCAAGTATAACATCTTTTCCACTATCAAGCATAGCCTGAACTTTTGATCTAGGAGTTCCATATAAGTTTCCATAAACCTCAGCACATTCTAAAAAGTCATCTTCTTTTATTTTAAATTCAAACTCATCTCTATCCATAAAATAATAGTTAACTCCATCAACTTCTCCCTCTCTAGGTTTCCTAGTGGTTGCCGAAATTGAAAGGTAATATTGATTTTTCTCTAGCAAAGCCTTACAAATAGTACCCTTCCCTGCTCCTGATGGCCCTGATATAACTATTAATATACCTTTATTAGACATTATTCTTCAACCTCATCTCCAGCTTCTTCTCCCTTTGATGATAGTCTATGTGCTACTGTTTCTGGCTGTACTGCTGAAAGAATCACATGGTCACTATCTGTAATTATTACAGCCCTTGTTCTTCTACCATATGTTGCATCTATTAACATTCCCCTATCTCTTGCCTCTTGGATTATTCTTTTTATTGGCGCAGACTCCGGACTTACTATAGCTACTAATCTATTAGCAGAAACAATATTTCCAAAACCCATGTTTATCAACTTAATACTCATTGTCTTCCTCCTAAAATTCATTATTCTACGTTTTGCACTTGTTCTCTTATCTTTTCAATATTGTTTTTTATATTAAGTACTTGATTTGTTATTTCTAAATCTGAAGATTTAGAAGCTATAGTATTAGCTTCCCTATTCATTTCTTGAACTATGAAATCAAGTTTTCTACCTACAGGCTCTTTTAAATTTAAAGTATCATTTAACTGTTCAATATGGCTATTTAATCTGATTATCTCTTCATCTATACTTGCTTTATCTGAGAATATAGCCACTTCCATATTTAAACGACTTTCATCTAACTTTACATCTTCTAATAAGTTTTTTATTCTATTTTCAAGCTTTATCTTGTATTCGTTAACTACTCTTGGAGCCTTTGTTTCTATTTTATCTAACTCCTTTTTTATGTTATTACAATTGCATTTTATATCTTGATTTAGTTTAATTCCTTCTCTTTCTCTCATAGATAACAAGTTTTTTAACGCATAATGTATAGAAGGGGATATTTCTTTCCAAAGTTCCTCAATGTCGTCTTCATCTTCTTCTATATACATAACATCAGGAAACTTTGAAATAAAAGACAGTGATATATCATCTTTAACATCATACTTATCTTTTATTTCATTAAGACAACTTATATAGCTATCTAATAAATCTGTATTTACCCTTACTTTACCTTCTACTTTTTCATAGTTTTTATAATTTAAAAATAAATCCACCTTGCCCCTGTTTAAATATTGAGAAATGATGCTTCTGATTCTTTCTTCTAAAGCAATCATGGCTTTAGGCATTCTAATGTTTAAGTCTAAAAACCTATGGTTTACACTTTTAACTTCTATTACAAAGTTATGTTTGTTCCCCTCTTCACTATTGGCTCTGCCAAAACCCGTCATACTTTTAATCATGAAACTCCTCCTTATGCTTTTCCAATTCATCATACCTATTATACATAAACAACCTGCAATATTTCAAGTTTTATTTTAAAAATAGAATTTACCTAGTTTATACTGTAACTATCTAGTTTATTCAATGTATTTCTTATAATCTCTTCATCCTTAGTAAGTGCAATCCTGAAATACCCATATCCTAGCCTTCCAAAGGCATTTCCAGGTGTTACAACAATGCCCTTTTTCAAAAGTAGTTCATTGCAAAATTCATCTGTAGTATAGCCTCTAGGAACCTTACACCAAATATAAAAGGTACCTTCTCCCTTAAAATATATTATATTTTTTTCATCTAAAATAGATTCTGCCAAAACTTTTCTTTTTCTATATATCTCATTTATATATTCTATATAATAGCTACAATCCTTAATTGCCTTTAAAGCTGAATATTGAATAGGCATAAATTGACCTGAATCCATATTGTTTTTAACCTCTCCTAAATCCTTTATAATATTTTTGTCACCAGCTACATAGCCTATTCTATATCCTGTCATGCTAAACGCCTTAGAAAAACTACTAAATTCAATACAGTTATTTATTCCTCCCATAAGGATTGATAACTTATCTTCTTTTTTATTTACAATCTCTTTATAAGCCCCATCGTTACAAAGTACTATATTGTACTTTGTACACATTTTTTTTACCTCGTATAAAAAATCTTCTTTTAAATTAGCTCCCGTAGGGTTATTAGGATAATTTATTATCATAAGCTTAGATACTTTTTTTATATTTTCAGGAATTAAATCCAGGTTTGGGAAATAATTCTTTCCTTCAAGCAAAGCCATTTTATATGGAATTGTTCCCCAAAGCTTACTGCAAGATTCATATGCTGGATATGAAGGATCAGGTAAGATGATGTAATCATTTATATCACAAACTGTTGGAATTATATTACTTAAAGCTTCTTTAGAACCTATGGTTATGAGTACCTCGTCTTCAGTTAAATCTACACCATAATTAAATTTGTAATCTTTAACCACTTGTTGCTTTAATTTAGTTATTCCACCGCCCTTAGGATAATTATGATATCCACTATAACTTAAAGCTTCTATTAGCGCCTCATTAACCTCTTTAGGTGGATCTAAATCTGGATCTCCTATACCAAGATCTATTACCTCTTTTCCTTCTTTTCTTATTTTATCTTTTAATATATCAATTTTATTAAAATGGTACTGTGGAAGATTTGCCATCCTATTATTTATCTTCAAATAAACTCCTCCAAAATATTGTTTTTAACATAATATTCATCTTATATCTTTTTGATACAGTAACTAATGGTGAGTTGCCACCTACAATTTTAAGATTAATATAATAAAAACTTCTATCCATAAAATTTATAATTTGCGGATAGAAGTTTTATTTTTCCAATATAGACTCTATTTAAAGTAATATTCACAATATGTAGTGCTACATTTATTCAAATGAAAATAACTTGTAATAATGTACTTATTTAAGCAAGTCCAGTAAATATTATTTTGGCCATAAATATAATACCTAAAATTATCATGACAGGAGATATCTTTTTCTTTTCTTTGCTAAACAGATTATTTATTAAATTTATTATTACATAAGATAGTATACCTATAGTTAATCCATCCCCTATGCTATACGTAAGTGGCATTAATGCAATAATTAAAAATGCTGGTAATCCTTCTGTAAAATCGCTAAAATCGATTTTAACCACATTTTCCATCATAAAAAACCCTACTATAATAAGCGCAGGTGCTGTAGCCGCAGATGGTATAGCTACAAATATTGGTGAAAAAAACATAGCTAGCAAAAACAGTATTCCAGTAACAATAGATGTAAGTCCTGTCCTTCCGCCTTCTGCTACTCCAGCAGAACTTTCTACAAAAGTAGTTACTGTTGATACTCCTATTAAAGCTCCAA
>CAYYWN010000116.1:0-5993 GCA_964474485.1 uncultured Clostridium sp.
AGTTAAGTTTAATGTTATAACCTTTATTTCAGGATTTTTAAAATACCTTATCAACTCTCCTCACCCCTAACTTCCATGGACCATCTATATCCAAGGCCCCTTACAGTTTCTATATATTTAGGTTTTTTAAAATCTTCCTCTATTTTTTCTCTTAATCTTTTGATATACACATTTAAGGTATTAGCATCTACAAAATTACCCTCTATATCCCAAAGCTTTTGCAGCAGTACATTTCTTAAAAGTACATTTCCTTTGTTTTCTATAAGGATTAAAAGTAATTTGTATTCTGCTGGGGTTAATGTTATTTCTTCTGAATTTTTTGCCACCTTAGCTTTAAGCGGCTCTATAATAATATTTCCAGATACTATTATTTGTTCCATGGAATCTTTGTTATGTCTTCTTAAAACTGCCTTTATCCTAGACAAAAGCTCCTTTACCCGAATTGGTTTTATTATATAATCATCCCCGCCTAGATCTAATCCTAAAACTACATTAGCTTCTTCATCACAGGCAGTCATAAATATCACTGGCACATTACTTCTTTCCCTTACTTCTTTACAAATATCATACCCACTACCATCTGGGAGCATTAAGTCTAAAAGCAAAAGGTCAAAATCCTCTTCTTTTATATTAGCTCTAGCCTCTTTTAAGTTTTTTGCTTTTTTAACAGTAAACCCCTCTTTTTTTAAAGTATATTCTAATCCGATAGACAAAGTTATATCATCTTCTAATAATAATATTTTTTTCAAAATTGTCCTCCTAAAGTCATAATTATTACCTTTATAAAATTAATATTTTTGTAAAATTATAATTAGTGATTCAATAAACTAATTTTCTACAAAGTTTAATAAGAAACCTTTATATCCCCTCTACTTTTTAATTCTATAAGTCTAAAAATCAAAGATTCTTAGGTTCAGGTGAAGTTTGCTTATAAAAATCAAGAAATTTAATCTTTTTGTTAAAATAAATTATAAATAAGCTAATCCTAATTAATTAGAATTAGCTTATTTATAATTATTCTTTAGCCCTTATATTTTCTACTATATTCATATTTTTTAACTTTCTTAAAGGTATCATGGAAGCTATTAAAGTAATTATTATAATAGCTACGGCTCCATACGCAAATATGTCTATAGGCACCTTAGTGTTAATTTCTACAAAATCTGAGGCGCTCTTCAATAAGAGCTTATATAATCCATAAGAAATGGTAGTACCAATAATACTTGTTATTATACCATATAGTATCCCTTCTAATGCTACCATCTTTTCTAATTGTGATTTCGTCATACCTATGGCACTTAATGTGGCAAATTCACTCTTTCTAAGAAGAAGTCCTGTAGTTATTGTGTTTATTATATTTACTAATGCTATAATTGTAACTATAATTATAAACCCATATATAAACACATAAATTTGTTTTGAAGCACCTTCTGTCTGTTCTTTTAAAGAGTATGTATCCGTGTATCTTGCACCATATTCCTCTGAAAGATTTTCAAGATATTCGTAAATATTATCTCTAGAAGCCTTATCTTTAAACCTTAATGCTATACCTTTTACTTTGTAATCTCCAAAGGACTTTTTAAAATAATCCTTACTGAATATAAGACTTACACTATTATTATTTTTATTAAAAGGATCTGTATCTGCTATAGCAACTATGGTGGCTTCTATAAAATCATCTTTTTCAACAGATTCTTCACTTTCTTTTTCAAAGTCAATTTTAATATCCTCACCATTTTCTTCTTCATGAAAAGGATGTTTTGTCTTTGGTATTTTTATCTTATCTCCAACCTTATAGTTTGTCATATCTTCAATAATTCTTTGTCCACCTTTATTACCCTGTTTAATAACTATATTTCTATCTATTAATATTACTCCCCCATTATTCAAGTCATTTTCATCTATCTTACCTTCGATTATATGTTTTTTTATTTCTTCTAAAGATAGATTATCATAAGAAGAATAGGCTACATTTTCTATTGGCATATAATCTTTATCATTTGCACTATAAGATGTAGGTTTAGCTATTCCCGTATTCTTATAATAATCCTCCCTTAAGTAAGAAGCTTCTATATATAATAGTCCCTTTTTTATAGTAGGATATAATATTTCCTTTATCTCATCTTTTCCTTGTATATCTTTAATCATATCTTCACTTAAAGCCTCATTGCTTTGTATAAAAGCTTCAAAAGGTATATCTATAAACAATTGATTTCCTGCATCCTTTGACAGTCTAGCTAAAGATGTAAACACTACAAACATCACAAGAGATATAGTTAATGAAAATACAGTAATTAAAAATCTTTTATTATTTCTCCTTATATTTTTATAGGCTACATCTCCCTCTATTCCGAATAAAAGTTTTATAAGTCTAGGTTTTCTTCTTTTGAACTTTTCTTTTTTTAGCTTAGCTGAATTTTTTATAGCTTCTATAGGAGGAATTTTTGAAGCAGTTCTTGCAGGTCCCATAACTGATAATATTACAGTTATAATGGATAATATAGTGGATATAACTACAACCTGTGGATAAAACCCTATCTTTGAAAAGTTAAATATAAAAAATTCAGATTTATTCATTAGCTTTATGGTGGTGTAAATACCTAAATATCCTGCTATTATACCTATAGGTATAGCAATAATGCACATAATAAACCCTTCTTTAAAAACTAGCCTTCTTATTTTAGAAGGGGTAGCTCCAAGGCACCTTAAGATTCCAAATTGATTTATTCTCTCTGCTACAGAAATATTAAAGGAATTATATATAACTGCCACTGTACAAATTATTATTATAGATAAAACCACTGCCATAATCTTATACATAGAATCATTAAATAATTCATTTCCATCTTGAAGCATTAGCCTAAGCAATCCATCATTAAATTTTATATCTTCTTCATTTAAACCAATACTACTTCCAACTTTTTTCCCTACTCCTCGCTTGTCCTTCTTTTCTTTAAGATTTGCATACACTCTATAATTTTCATCCTTATCTATATTAGACTTATTTATAAACGTCATAGCATTATAGTTTTTTGCAGGAGGCTCTTCCTTATCATCGTAGTATCCTACTATTTTATATCTACTTTCTTTACCGTCTGATTTTAAACTTATATAATCTCCAAGCCTTTTATCTAAAGCTTTTTCAGCCCTTTTCCCTAGGATTATTTCATCTTGATTTTTAGGATCCTCTCCTTCAATTAATTTACCACTAAATGTATTGTAAAAAGCTTCACTATCATAGTAGGATAAATAAACTGTATACTTCTCATCAAAGCCTTCTATATTAAATGGAGCAACACTATCTTTTGAGATTCCAAAGTTTAATATTTCAAAATTATTGCTTAGTTCCTTTAATTTTTCCCCTTTTACATTTAAATAGCTAACTTCATAATTTCCTGACTTCTTTTTTTGATTTTCTATAAGTCCATCCTTAAGGCTATAAAAAAATGTTCCTATGCCTGAAAATAAAGATACAGCTAAAATTATACCTATTATAGTTAATATAGTTCTTTTTTTATTTTTCTTTAAATACTTCAACGTTATTTCATTATAGCTTTTCACTGACTATCACCTCATCACCTTTTATCTCTCCATCTTCTATAGTTATTATCCTATTAGCCATTTTTGCTATATTTAAATCATGAGTTATTAAAACTAAGGTTTGATTATACTTTTTAGCTGAATATTTTAAGAGTTCAATTATTTCCTTAGAATTCTTAGAATCTAAGTTCCCTGTAGGCTCATCTGCAAGCACTATGGATGGCTTATTAGAAAGGGCCCTTCCTATGGATACCCTTTGCTGTTGCCCCCCTGATAACTGTGACGGTAAATGGTTTCTTCTTTCTTTCATGTCCAATATATCTAAAAGCTCTTCAGTATATCTTTTATTTGGCTTCTTTCCGTCTAAAAGTACAGGTATCTCTATGTTTTCCTCCGCAGTGAGTACTGGAATCAAATTATAAAATTGAAATATGAAACCTATTTTTCTCCTTCTAAGTATAGTAAGTTCTTTTTCTTTTAATGAGTACATGTCAACTCCACCTAGCATTATCTTTCCTGATGTAGGTTTATCTACCCCTCCAAGCAAGTGAAGTAATGTACTTTTACCAGATCCTGAAGGACCTACTATAGCTATAAACTCTCCCTTATTTATAGTAAGATTAATATTCTTTAATGCCTCTACCCTGGTTTCTCCCTTTCCATAACTTTTGCATATATCCATAACCTTTACAAGTTCCATGTTATTCCCTCTTTTCTTATCACTTATATATTTAAGATCTCTCTTACATATATAATAATAAAGCTTTATTATTACAATCGTATAAGTATTATTATTACAGATCTGTAATAATCAAAAGCTATGAACTTTAAAAGTTCATAGCTTAAAAATTAATAACTTATAAAAGAATGTTAGAATAGTAACCATAGAATAAATGCTTTGCTTGAAGTTATCATATACAATAACTTCAACTCTATTGACTTTTATAACCCTCTTTTCATCTTACATATTGAGTTAATTCTTCAAAGATAATCTTTACACTCTTACCCCACCTTGGGTCTTCTGCATACTTTGTACCTATCCATAGGAATGGATCCTTGTCCTCGCTTCTTCCTTTAGCTAAATTAATCACAGTTCTAGAAGCTATTCTAGAAGCATCATTTATATCAGTGTTATATTCTATCCAGCTATGGTATACATTAAATGGATTATTAGCTATTTTATAAGCATCCTTGTGACTTTCAGGTACAAAACCTTGTTCCTGTCCTGTTATAGAAAAAAGTACAATAGGATTTAAGTTAAACTCCTCTGCTGTGGAAAGTATAGTAGAGAAATATGGCTCTTTAGATAAAATAGACTGTCGTCCCTCTAAAAACTCTTTTAACTTTTCATTATTTACTTCCTTATATCTCATATATTCAGGTAAATGCAAATTCGGATAATTAGTTGAAATACCTTTATTCTTATGTGACTCAACAACATGATTATCCGCCTTTCCTTTATGGTTGTCACTATAAAAATACAACCCCTTACCTGCATGACACAAAAGTATAATAAAAACAGCCATAAGAGCTCTACATCCTGTTATCTTTATCCTTTTAAAATTAAGCAAAGAAGTAGTAGATAAAATTTTTGTTGATTTTATTCCTTTTGAATTTCTTAATTCTTCAACATTAACCTTACTTTCGAAATGAGGCTCTTCCTTTGCAACACTTTTTAGACTTATATCTTTAAACCCTATTAATTTTAAATGCTTATTTATATCTTTTGTTTCAATTTCGATTTTTACATTTAAATTAGTCCACTCTACTAGTTCACTTGTAAAGTCATTCATATCTTCCTCTGTTATACAAGCTTTAAAAATATCATGTCTAGTAATCATAGTTTTATTTTTAGCCAAGGTATTTTTTATTACATTGTTTTTAATAGAACACTTTAAGTGCTCTGGTAATCCTTCTAATCTTTTATATATAATTTTATTAACAGCATCTGAAAATACTATATCATCTTCTATTTCATCATTTGCGGCATATTTTTTTCGTATATACCCCTTAATAGTTATAATATCGTCCTTGTCTATAATTTTCATCTGATCTAATTCGCTTAAAATATCTCTCATAAATTTAAATACCTACATTTTTTATAATATTTATTAATTAATTATCGTTCATAATACAAAAATCTTTATAATCCAAATAGACTACAACAAATATATTTGCATTATATATCCTGTATTTAAAGTACATTGACTTTTACTTCAATTATGTATAACATTTATAATTGATATATCAAGTGATCCTTAAGTTCAAGTGAGGTTTGCTTATAAAAATTTCTGTAACTTTAAAATATCTTTTGGAAGGCTGTAAAAAATATTTTAAAAATAAAATACTGCAAATAATATTATTTGCTTTGGAGGTAAAAATGGCTAGAAATCAAAGCGTTAAAGGGAATTTTAATTACAACAATATAGAAAAAAAAGATAAGAATTTTATGT
>CAYYWN010000116.1:6003-6754 GCA_964474485.1 uncultured Clostridium sp.
TAGAACTGTAACTTTGAGAACGCAAATTATGATTATGTGAGTTTTAGGTGTGCACATTTTTAGTCTAGTGATTTCTTTCAGTGTACTTTTAAATGGTCTGAATTCATCGGTACTAATTTAAAGGGAAGTAGTTTTAAAGATGCTATATTTGAAAATTCTATATTTGATTCCGTAAATTTAGAGGCAGTTAACTTTAAAGATGCAACATTTATAAATACTGTATTTTTATGTACTGATGTAAAAAAAGCTAAAAATTTAGATAGAAGCAATCCTAATATCAAAATCTTTGATGAAATGCCCGATATAAAAATAAGTGAAGATTTAAGAATTGCCACGGAAAATGTAATGACAAATGCCCATGTAAAAGCTGCTAGAATCTTTGATACAAAGGACGGAGACCTTAATCTATTAAATTTAATGATTCTATTAGAACACTTTGATGAAAAGACCTTAATTGAAGGCTTAAGTAGGATTCAACTTGAATTGGATAGAGATTTTCATACATTAAGTTATGTAATTAGACTTTTAAAAGATTCTAAGGTATATAAACCGTTATAGTTTTATTATAATCATATATCCATAATATCAATTAGTAAAAGCTTTTATACTAACTACTACAATAATTCTTATTGTAACTATATGCCTATTCTAGGGCAGCATTATAGGATATAAGGTTTAAGAAATATAGGTTCTTGTTCTAACTTATACCTATCCCACTACATAAAAAAACCTATAAGACTTTATAAAATCT
>CAYYWN010000117.1:0-6747 GCA_964474485.1 uncultured Clostridium sp.
ATGAGATTCATAGTTTTTTTCAAGCTCAAACTTTCTATTTCTGTTATATATCCATTTAACATTTATATTTTTCCTAAGTAGTATATAAGGTAAGTGATATCTAGTAGCACTTTTACCAAAGCCTAAAATCGCTATATTAAGTTTCATTTTACATTACCTCCCTTATTTTGGATGCACCCCAGAGGTGCACCCATATTATGGGAGCACCTCTAGGGTGGTTCCAGTTTTTAGCACTTTTAAATAAACTTTTTCTCCTAGGTTATAAGATGTGAGGGTATCTGATTTAACCTCAAAAGTATTATCTTTAGTTTTAACTGTGTACAGATAGAATGAACCGGAGAAGACTTTGTTTAAAATTACAGCTTCTATATATGCTTCAGATTCCAAGGTTTTCAGTGAGTTTATATTATCTATAAAGCTTGAATTACTTGTATGTTTCATTATACTTATATTTTCTGGTCTTATAAACTTATTTATACCATTTTCACAAATAGTATTGGCAGCACCTATGAAATTTAATACAAAGCTATTTTTAGGGCTATTATATATCTCTTCAGGAGTACCTATTTGTTGAAGAGACCCATGATTAAGTATGGCTATTTTATCAGCTATATTCAATGCTTCTTCTTGATCGTGGGTTACAAAGACCATGGTAGTATTAAATTTCTTTTGAATTTCTTTTATTTCTTCCCGCATCTTTATTCTGAGCTTTGCATCTAAATTGCTTAAAGGCTCGTCTAGCAATAATACTTTTGGATTTACTATTAAAGAACGGGCTAGTGCAACTCTTTGTTGTTGTCCACCACTTAACTCATGTATCTTACGTGTTTTATATTCTAAAAGCCCTACTAAATCTAAATATTCACTACCCTTTTTTAATGCATCCTTTTTCTTATAGCCCTTAAATTTAAGACCATATATAACATTTTCAATAACGGTTAGATGAGGGAATAGGGCATAAGATTGAAATACTGTGGAGACAGGTCTTGATTCTGGTGGAAGTTTTGTTATATCTTCATTTTCAATTATAACACTTCCAAGGGTAGGTCTTAAAAATCCTCCTATCATCTTTAAGGTAGTGGTCTTACCACAGCCAGAAGGACCTAAAAGACATAAAATTTCACCTTTTTCAATGTTTAAAGACAGGTTATCTACTACCTTTTTATTATCAAATTCTTTAGTTAGCCCCCTTAATTGAAGATACATTCTTAACCACACTCCTTCCTAAAATAAATTTTGAAACCACTATATTTATGCTTAAGGTTATGAGTATTATTATACTAGATATTACTGAAGCAACTCCCATATTTCCACTGTTAATGGCATCAAGTAAGTTTATAGTAGCCACCTTTATACCTGGATATATTAGATATATTATATATCCTATGGTGGTCATAGTACTAGTAAGATTATTCATAAAGCCTATGGCAAAGGCTGACTTCATATTAGGAAAGATCACATCTTTTAGTACATGAAAGTTACTGGCCCCTAAATCCTTAGCTGACTTTTCTATTTCAGGATTAATTAAAGATAGTGCAGAACTACTAGTTTTTGTGGTCATAGGTAACTGCTTAAATATACAATTTAAAACAACTATTGCGGCGGTACCTGTAAGTTCTAAGGGATAATTATTAAAGGCCAAAATATAGCCTATTCCAAAAAAAGTTCCTGGTATTATATAAGGTAAGGTTGATATAAAATCCAAAGCCTTTGTACCTATAATATGTCTTCTTTCTACATAATAAGCTATTAATATACCAAGAAGTGTTCCAAAGATACCTGCTATAAGAGAGTACACAATACTTCTTATAAAGCTTGAATTATTATATACCCTTAGATATTTTATATGATCCAAAGTCAACTGGAACTTACCATAGCTAAATTTAGATACACTAGATAAAAATATACTGGTATATTGAAGCAAGGTCATTAATAAAAACATAAAGGTTATTAAGGATATAAAATAATAGGGAAACCCTTTAATATTTATATTTAAATCTTCATAGTTTAATTTTCCAGAAGCTTTAGTCATGGCAGAAGACTTTTTCATATAAAATCTATACACTATAAAAAGCACCAAGGAAGGAACTAAAATAAGAACATTTAAAGCTGCAGCGTATTCTAAGGCAGAATATGCTATTATTCTCATATAAATTTCAGTAGCTAGTACATTAAAAGATCCTCCAATAATCATAGGAGTGCCAAAATCAGCTAAAGATTTTACAAAGGATAATAATGCACATACTATTATTCCTGGCTTCATAAGTGGTATTAATATATTTATTAAAGCAAAATTACTAGTGGATCCTAGATCCCTAGAAGCATTCAAAAGACTTTTATCTATAGAATTTATACTTCCTATTAGCATTAAGGCACTTAAAGAAGCCATAGATAAGCTTTGCATTATAACAATTCCTTTCCATCCGTAAGGATTAAGAGTTAATTTTAATAATGTATGAGTTATAAATCCTCTCTTCCCAAAAAGCTGAATATAAGCTAAAGAAGAAATGAAGGGAGGAGATATCATAGATAATACTAATATAAACATAACAAGCTTTTTAATCTTATTTTTAGAAAAGCTTGTATAAATAGATATACATAAAGCTAGTAAGGTAGAAAAAACAGTAGATAAGCTAGCTACAAATAAACTGTTTTTAAGAAGCTTTTTGTTGTTAACTAATATGTCTTTATAAAGATCTAAAGAAAAGCTTCCATTTGGGAAAAAGCTTTTATGTACAACTGAAAGTATAGGAAAAAGTATAAATATAAATACTAAAAGAAATATGATAAGGATAAGCATTTTATCGATTATATTATAAAAATGGGCATCTAATCCATTGTTAGATACCCCTCCTTTAAAACTTTTCATTATTTGTCCCCTACAAGGGTGCTCCATTTTTCTAACATTTCTTTTCTTTCTTTTCCAAATAAAGAAATGTCTTGTTTTAGTAGCTTATCCTTTGGGAATATTAATTCAACACCTTGAAGATTTGGTTTTATTATTTTTATAGTATCTTTATTGTCTATCTTTGCTATTTCTTTTAAGTTTTCATCTTTAAACACCCAGGTCATAAATTCCTTTGCAGCCTCTGGGTTTTTAGCATTTTTAAACACTGCAACTCCTTCTGGAACCCATGGTATTCCATCTTCAGGATAAATTAATTTAGCATTTTTTTCTTTTTCTAAGGCTTCAAGGGACTTATCTATGTAAGTTATACCTATAGCAACTTCACCAGCAACTGTCTTAACATTTGGATCCTTACCCCTTTTTGAATAATAAGGTATGTTTTTATTCAGTTCATCAAAGTACTTCCAACCAGCATCTTCTCCTAAGTTTTGTACTAGGGAATTAAGCACGGCATAGTTTGTACCAGAAATTGCAGGGTTGGACATAAGTATTTCATCTTTATAAATAGGATTAGTTAAGTCCTTCCAAGATTTTGGTTCGGGAAGGTTCTTTTCTTTTAATACATCATTATTCACAATAAATCCAACTACAGTTAAACCTTTACTAAACCAATAGTTATCTTTATCTTTAAATTCAGTAGCAATATCCTTTGATCCTTCGAATTCACATTTTTCAAGTAAATTATCATCCTTAGCTTGCATGAATGCATCTATTCCGCCACCAAACCAAATATCAGCCATAGGCTTTCCATTTTCAGCCTTTACCTTTGAAATTACTTCCCCAGAAGACATGGATAAAGATTCCACCTTTGTTCCAGTTTCTTTAGTGAACTTTTCGAATAGCGGTTTATAATCCTCTGATGTAGCTACGATATTTAAAGTAGATTCCTTTTTAGGTTCATCGGTCTTTGGCACCTCTGAAGAAGGTTTTTTACCACAGCCAAAAAGGCCTAAGGTTAAAACACTAGACAACAAAAGTACAAGAATACTAGAAGATCTTTTCATAATAAATACTCCTTTCAAAGAGAATAAATTTAATTTTACAAAGTTAATTCAATTTTAACATGATTAGACATTTATTTCGCTAGTATAGGCAAATACGATAGGTGAGGTCTTTGGTATTTATAATTAAAATAATCAACTGTAGCTTTTTGTATTAAAATATAAATATAACAATATGATAGCAGTAATAGGCTAGGCTCTGTTTATTTTAATAGAGGGGTTGGAATAACCTTGATGGCCTTAGTAAGCTTACTACAGTAATAGCATTTACCAAGAAACCCTCACATCTTAAATGATGAGTAGTTCACGAATAAAGATCATATTAAGTAAATTTAAAAATGTTAATATAGGAAGATTATTAAAAGAAAGAAGGTGAAAACCCTTATATATTACTAATTATAAATTATTAGAAGTAATAGTTGCTTATTGCTTATGACAAGCTAATTCCAAGAATTTTAGTAAATTCATATAAGGGGTTTTAGATGATTATAGATACACATATGCATGAAAATATATATTCTGATGATAGTCTAATGAGTCTTGATGAAATAACAAAAAGAGCAAAAGAAATAGGGCTTAATGGAGTTTGCATAACAGATCACGAAAGTAATGGATTAAGAAGAGATATAGCACCTTCATTTTATAAAGATGGAGTTTTAGTTATTGTGGGTGCAGAAATCTTAACCTATGAAGGTGATATCCTTGTCTTTGGACTTGAAAAGTTGCCAGAAACAATGATTCACGCAAAAGAGCTTATAGAAATGGTAAATAAGGTTAATGGGGTTACCATAAGTGCACATCCTTATAGAAATAATAATAGGGGACTTGGAGACCATATAAGAGATGTAAAGTCCATGCTTACAGGGGTAGAAGCATTTAATGGAAGTACATATCCTTTTGCAAATCTTTATGCCTACGCCTTAGCAACAGAATTAAATCTAGGGTGTTTTGGGGCTAGTGATGCTCATGTGGTAAATAAAATAGGTACCTATGCTACAAAATTTGCTGACAATATAAGAGATGAAAAAGATTTTATAGAGGCAATTAGAGAAGGAAACTTTTGCCCAGTTAGAAAAAAAGAGCAGGGCTTTGAAACTATAAATGTTTATGATACTTTAAAGACAGCATAGTAATAATTATTTTATGATATTGACATTTAATTTTATATCTGATACCATAAGGTGAATTTAATGAAACAATTCATTTTAAATACTATGAAAAGAAAGAGTAAGATATTAATCTTCCAAAGAGAGCTCCTGGCTGGTGTAAAGGAGAGAAGAAAATATACTGAATACGTCTTGGAGTATCACACTAAAAGCTTAATTTGTTTAGGCGAGTAGGCTGTTGACGGTTCCTTCCCACGTTATAGGGATAGAGTATTACATTGTACTCGAAAAGGTTTATATGGTAACATATGAATAAATTAAGGTGGTACCGCGAGATTATATACTCTCGTCCTTATAGCTTAGCTATAGGGACGGGGGTTTTTTTATTTATAAAAATTATATTTAATAAATTCATATTAGGAAAGGGGAAATTAAAGTGATAAGTCTAGATGAACAATTAAAGATTATTAAAAAAGGTGCAGCTGAAATTATAAATGAAGAGGAATTAAAGGAAAAGCTTGTAAAAGCAGAAAAAGAAAATAGACCTCTTGTAGTAAAGCTCGGACTTGATCCAAGTGCTCCTGATATTCATATAGGTCATGCAGTGGTTTTAAGAAAGATAAAGCAACTTCAAGATTTAGGTCATAGAGCGGTAATAATCATAGGTGATTTTACTGGAATGATAGGAGATCCAACAGGTAAGTCAAAGGCGAGAAAACAACTTACAAAAGAGCAGGTTATGGAAAATGCAAGAACTTATGAAAAACAAATTTTTAAAATATTAGATAAAGAAAAAACAGACTTAAGATTTAATAGTGAGTGGCTTGAAAAGCTTAATTTTAGAGATGTTATAGAGCTTTCGGCAAAATACAGTGTAGCGAGGATGCTTGAGAGAGAAGACTTTAAAAATAGATTTAAAAATGAAATAAGTATAGGGATCCATGAGTTTTTCTATCCTTTAATGCAAGCTTACGATTCTATAGCAATAAATGCAGACATAGAACTTGGTGGAACAGATCAAAGGTTTAACATATTAATGGGTAGAACTATGCAAAAGGAATACGGCAAGGAGTGCCAAATTGCTTTATTTATGCCTATATTAGAAGGCCTTGATGGTAAGGAAAAAATGAGTAAAAGTCTTGGGAACTATATTGGAATTTATGATAGTCCAGAGGTTATGTACACAAAGACCATGGAAATCCCAGATGATCTTATAATAAAATACTTTGAACTTGCAACGGACATACATCCAGATAAGATAAATGAAATGAAAGCTAATCTTGTAGAGGACAGAGTGAATCCAAGAGATATAAAAATGAGTTTAGCTAAAGAAATAGTAAGATTATATCATAGTGAAGAAGATTCCTTAAAAGCTGAACACCACTTTATAAATGTGTTTCAGCAAAATCAAATGCCAGAAGATCTAGAACCTGTAACAATAACTGATACTATGAACTTTATAGAAGTTATAGTGTATGCAAAGCTTGCATCATCTAATAGTGAAGCTAGAAGACTTATAACTCAAGGTGGAGTTAGGATAAATGGAGAAAAGGTTAAAGACTTTAATGATGTAAAATTAAAGGATGAGGATATAATACAAGTAGGTAAGAAAAAGTTTGCTAAGATTAAGTTATAAAATAAAATTATAAAATATTAATCTTAGGTTATAAATAGTTAAAATAAAGCAATAAAGCTTAAAGTGAAAATAACCAGTAAGTACGCTAATGTATTT
>CAYYWN010000118.1:0-6663 GCA_964474485.1 uncultured Clostridium sp.
GGATTATTCTCCACGCTCGTTTGCACAATAATAGGTGTAGGTATTTTCTCATATCCTAGAGAATTAGCTCAAAATGTTAATAATGAGGGGTGGATCATTAGTATTTTATCTGGAGGAGTTTATATAGGTATAACATATATAATTTATAAGGTATGTAAGATTAATGATTTTAAGGACTTTCAGGAATTAGTTAAAGGGAATATTGGAGTATTACTAGGTAGTTTAATTTTAATATTTTATTCTGCTTATATGTTGATGCTATCCTCCATACAAATGAGAAATTTTGTTGAAGTTATGAAAAAATATATGTTAGAAAAGACTCCCACGGAATTTTTATTACTAGTTACTATAATAACAGGGGCATATATAGTAAGGGGCGGCATAAATAATTTAGTAAGGTTTAACGAAATATCATTTTTTATAATGTTTGTTCCATGCTTTTTTATATTTATAATTTTGTTAAAAAATAGTGATTTTACTAATATGTTGCCTGTGTTTCAGCAAGAACCATATGATTATATAAAAGCTTTGTTACAATCTTTTGTGTCATTTGCAGGAATAGAGATGATATTTTTGATACTTCCGCTAACACAAAATAAGGTTTCTGCAAAAAAGACAGCTTTTAAAGCAGTAGGATTTACTACCCTGTTTTACACATTAATAAACATCTTCTGTTTAGCCATATTATCTAAAGAACAAACAAAGAAGATATTATGGCCAACTATTACTATGGTTACATCTATAGATCTTCCAGGACTTTTTGTAGAAAGATGGGAAGGGGTTATTATGGCTCTTTGGATACTGTTTTTCTTTACAACATTTATAAATCTTTATTATTTTAGCTGTCATATTATAAAAGATGTATTTAAATTAAAGGATATAAAGTTAAGTGTTTTAGTAACTACACCTTTAATATATATAGTGGCAATACTTCCAAGAAGTGTGTATAGCTTGAATACTTTTATTATGGGTATACTTAGAATACTAATATTTATAAGTATATTAGTATTTCCTTTATTACTTTACATTGTTACAAATATAAAGATAAGAAGAAAGGAGCGCAATAAGTGAGAAAGATAGGTATTATAGCTATAATTTTAATATGTTTAGGTACTACAGGATGCTGGGATCAAGTAGAAATAGATAGAAGGATTTTAGTATCATTAATAGGTATAGGTGCAGGAAGTGACATCTCAAAAGAGAAGGAAGATGTGATGGATGAAGACGTTTCCAAGGTAGATCTTCAAAAGTTAAAGGTATCTTATTCCTTTCCAAATATTGCTGACTTTTCACCTAATAAGCCGACTATCCAAGGTGATAATTTTTTTACCGTAGATACATATTCTATGGAAGGCGCTTTAAAAGAGGTTTGTGATTTAAGTAGTAGGAGTATTTATTTAGAACATGTCAGAGTGATATTAATAAGCAAAGACATCTTATCTTATCCTTATACAATGACAGAAATTCTAGATTACTTTGAAAGACAGCCTAAAATTAATAGAAGGGCTTATGTAATTATTACAGAGGAGGATCCTGAAGAATTTATAAAATTAACACCTCAAATAGATAGGCATACTCAAATTAATATAACGGGCATCATGGAAAATAATTCAATAAACGGAATTGTGGTTCCGGTTACCCTAAATGAATTATTGATTAGTTTAGATAAAAGTAACAATGCTATAATTCCATTTATGAAAATAAATAAAGAGAAGAAAGAATTTGTCTTAGATGGAGCTACTGTAATTAAAGATTATACACTTAAAAGTAATTTAGATGTAGCTCAAACATTAAATTTAAGGATACTAAATGGTAATCTAAAAAGCGGCATTAAATCGGTATCAGAAAATGGTCATCCCATAGATTTTGAAATTTATGGTTCAAAGAGAAGTACTAAAGTATATAAAGAAAATCAAGAATTAAATATAGATATAAATATAAAATTAGAAGGAGTAATAAAATCAGCTTATTTAGGTAAAGAGGATTTTAACAAAGATTCATTAAAAGAACTTGAAGATAAATTTAGTGAATCTATAGAATATGATTGCAAAAAGGTATTAGACTTTTTACAAAAAGAACTTAATGTAGATGCTATTGGAGTAAATGACTATATAGAAAAATTTGAGCCTAAGATATGGAAGGGGATTAAGGATAATCCTGAAGAGGCATTTTCTAAAGCTAAAATAAACATAAAAATAGATACAGCAATAAGGCGTGGAGGTATTACAAAATAACCTGTTTTTAACGATTGTTTTTTGTATTATAACAAGGAATTTAACTTTTGCTACTTTTCAATTATCTATTACAATTAATTACATTATGTGAATATTAATAATCTTTATGGCAATAATTAATTGTAAAGGGGTGAGGATATGAAAAAATATTTAGTATTAATAATTATTTTAATTTCAATGGTCGCAGGTTTTGTATTTTATGGACAAGGGTTGAATAAATTTAATAGTGCAGATAGTGAAATAATAAAAGATAAGATGATTAGATTTCATGTAATAGCTAATAGTGATTCTATTGAGGATCAAGATATAAAGTTAAAAGTAAGGGATAGGGTTTTAGAATATATTTATCCTAAATTAGAGGAATCCCTTGAAATAGATAGATCTAGAGAAATATTAAAGGAAAATGATAAAGATATAAAGGATATAGCATTAAAGGTCTTAGAGGAGAATAACTATAATTATAAGGTTGAAAGTACGTTATCTAACGAGGTGTTTCCAGTGAAGAGTTATGGTGACATAACGTTGCCTCAAGGAGAATATGAAGCCTATAGAATAATTATAGGAGAGGGAAAAGGTCAAAACTGGTGGTGTGTAATGTTTCCACCTTTATGCTTTGTAGATATTACAAAGGGTGAAGTTTCTAATAAGGATACAGAAGAAGTAATGAAAAAGGCTTTAAGTGAAAAAGAATATGATATGGTAAAAAGAAAAGATAAAAGCAATATCATATTCAAATCTAAAATAGGGGAGGTTATAAAAGATATAAAAGATAAATGATATAGTAAGTAGAAATAAAAGAAGCTAAGTTAAATTAAATATTGAATTAGCTTCTTTTTTATTTAATCATATCTTTCATAAGGGAAATTATATCTTTGCCACCATTAGGTTTTGCAAAGGCTCTACAATTAGTTTTCATAGTATTAAGTTTATAAGTATCTTTTATAAGTTCTTGTATCTTAAATTTACAATTTGTTCCTTTACCTAAATCTATGGCTAAATCATGTTTAAGTAAAAATTCTGCATTCTTTTCTTCTTGACCAGGTATAGCAGAAAAAATAGCAAGTGGTAAATTAGATATAATAGCTTCTGAAATTGTTAATCCTCCTGGTTTTGTAATAAGAAGATCTGCGCATTTCATAAAGTTATTGATATTATCACTAAACCCAACTATCTTGGTGGGCTTATTAGAAATCATTACTGCTTTCTTTAGAGAATTTAATAACTTTTTATTATTGCCAGCTATGGCTATTATTTGAAAGTCCATAGGTATATCTGATATTTGTCTGTATACTTCTAATATTTTTCCCATGCCAAGGCTTCCACCCATTAGTAGTAATGTAAATTTATTTGGATCAAGATCTAAATCTAAAAGGATTTTAATCCGATCTTCATTGTGTAAAAAATCTGGATGTACAGGGATGCCTAAAGGGAAAATTTTATTGCTATTAACCCCTCTTAAAGCCATATCTTTTCCCATTACATCTGTAGCTACGACATAGGCGTCTACATTAGGATGAATCCAAGAACTATGAGGAGCGTAATCAGTCATAATAGTTATGTTAGGTTTGTTTAGTTTGTTCTTAGATTTTAATATAGATAACATACCTGTGGAAAAGGGGTGGGTAGATATTATTAAATCTGGATTAAATTTATTTATAAGGGTTAATACTTTGCTTGACATAAGGTCATTAAACTTTTCACTTATAGTAGTTAATCCCCCGTCATTTTCTGTATAATTATAAAGCAGTCCAAATATAGTTGGATAAAGCCTTATACTCTTTAGGTAACTTCCAATTATAAGTTTATCTAAAAATGGATTGATATATTTTATTGTATCTATTATTTTTACTTCTGAATTAGGTATATTTAATTTTGCATGTGTTTTTATAGCTTCAGCAGCATTTATATGGCCGCCACCAGCCGAGACAGATAAAATCAATAATTTCATTAATGCTCACACCTTCAGTATCTTATGTTTTGTTTAAATCCTATTTATAAGTATACAATACTTTTAAATTTCAGGGTATATAAAATAATAATTTATGATAGATTTAAATATATATTACTATGATTATAATATAAAGGAATAATAGTCGCAAATAACACAAATACTACCACCATATAGGAGGTAGATATTTATGAATATAAAAGACAATACAGTGAAAAAAAGAATTATATACACCTTGCTAGTTACTCTAATAGTGGTGTTTTCAAGTACCTTTGCAATACTGATGACTTTAGAAAGGACTGATTATAGAAATTATCTTCAAGGTCAATATAGCAAAAACATTTATGAACTTTTAACTGCAGTGGATAATATACAAGATAATCTTTCAAAATCTGCTATAGTAGATGATAAAAATCAGAGAATGTTGATATTTGAGGAAATCTTTAGATATTCTACTATGGCATCAGATAGGCTTCATTCATTGCCTATACCTCAAGAAAGGGTTAATGAGACAAGTAAATTTTTAATCCAGGTTGGGGACTTTTGTTATACACTTGTAAAGGATTCTGTAAGTGGTGAAGAAATTACAGAGGAACAATTAAGCGCTATTGATAATCTTTCGGATCAATCTTACGAGTTAAGAGAAAATCTTAATGGACTATTACAAGAAATAAATGAAGGAAAAGTAAAATGGGGAGAAATAAGAAAGAAGGCTACAGGAGTTTTACCAAAAAGTGAGGAAGATGTTGTAGGACAAAAGTTTCAAAATATACAAAAGCAGGTAGCGCAATATCCGGCATTGATTTATGATGGTCCTTTTTCAGAAAATATATTAGAGATAGAACCAAAGGTAAATGAAGAAAAAGAAGTTTCTATAGAAGAGGCTAAAGATTTTCTAAAAAAGGCTTTAGCAAATAGGGATATAAAAGATATAAAAGAAAGAAACAGTGAAAGCAATACTAAGATAGAATCTTATGGATTTAATGTAACAATAAATGGAAGAGATGAAAAAGAAAATATAGTTTGTGATATATCTAAAATGGGAGGAAAAGTTATTTATCTCATGGATAATAAAGCCTTAAATAAGCCAAATATAGACTTAGAAAAAGCTATAGAAATAGGGAAAGAATATTTGGAATCTTTAGGGTATGAGAATATGCAGCCTACATATACATTAAAATATGAAGACAATGTAACAATTAACTATGTATTTACTATTGATGATATATTGGTATATACAGATCAAATAAAGCTTAAAGTTGCTTTAGATAATGGTGATATAATAGGTATGGAAGCTGATAAATATTTAGTATCTCACACTAAAAATCGTGAAATTCCAACAATTAATATTAATGCAGATGAGGGGAAGGAGAATATAGGAAGACGATTAGAACTAAAAAATATAAAGCTAGTAATAGTTCCAGGGGAAATGAACAAAGAAAAGTTATGCTATGAATATAGTGGAACTTATAGGGACGATGAGTATAAAGTTTATATAGATGTGACTTCTGGAAATTTTGAAAGAGTAATTAAGATAATTAATACAGTTAATGGAAAACTTGCAATATAATTTAAGCAAATTTCATGTTTGATAGTTAAATTTAAAGGACTCACTACTTAAAATATCTTGATATAACTATAAAGTTTAGCTAAACTATACGTTATAAGGTATATATATGTTTATCCCTTTACTTATAGTGTAATGGATAAACATTAGTAAATCCTATATAAGGGGCTAATTAGATTTTTAAGGAGTGAGGTTATGACAAGAGCTTTAGCTATGATATCTGGAGGCTTCGACAGTATATTAGCAGCTAAGATAATTAAAGAACAAGGAATCGAGGTCATAGGAGTTTGTTTTAAGTCATATTTTTTCAATGAAATAAAGGCTAAAGATATGTGTAAGATTATAGATATACCCCTAGTCATTGTAGACTTTTCTAAAGAACATTTTAATATGTTAAAGGATCCTAAACATGGTTATGGTAGAAACATGAATCCGTGTATAGATTGCCATGCAATGATGATGAAATATACAGGTGAGTTACTAGATACATATAAAGCAGATTTTATCATAACAGGTGAGGTTTTAAATCAAAGACCTATGTCTCAAAATAAACGATCTTTGGATATTGTTAAGAAAGAATCTGGATTTGGCAATAAGATATTAAGGCCGTTATGTGCATTAAATTTAGAACTTACAGATATGGAAAAGGAAGGTCTAGTTAATAGGGAAAAGTTGTTAGACATATCAGGAAGATCAAGGGTAAGGCAGATGGAACTTGCAGAAACCTTTGGAATAAAAGATTATCCATCTCCAGCGGGAGGATGTAAACTTACAGAACCTAATTATTCAAAAAGATTAAAAGATTTATTAAACTATAATGATAATCCTGACAACAAAGATATACCTCTTTTAGACTATGGAAAGCATTGGAAAATAGAAAAATGCTGACCCAAAATCAGATCCAGATCATTTTC
>CAYYWN010000119.1:0-2530 GCA_964474485.1 uncultured Clostridium sp.
TCTATTAATCAGTCCTTTTTTATATATCTAACAATGGCCTCTGTTGTCTTTACTAGTTCATCAATTTCTAAATATTCTTCAACAGTATGTACATTGTTCATTCCAACTCCAATAATAATTGAGTTAAATCCTTGTTTTGCAAATATATTACTATCTGATCCTCCTCCAATAATCTTAAGCTCAGAGGAAATATTTAACTTTTCATATATTTTAGCAAATTGTTTTGCAAAAATCAAATTATCCTTTGGTTTTAATGCAGGGTAATCACACTTATAATCTAACTTGTAGCTACCACCAAATTTTTCAATGGATTCATCACATATTTTTTTATAAGATTCAATAATCTCTAAAATTTTATCTTCAAAGTGACTTCTAACCTCTCCAGTAATCCTACAGACATCAGGAACTACATTTGATGGAAACTCAGAGTCTATTTTTGAAATATTAGATGTTGTTAAATCATCAATTCTTCCTACATTCATACGAGATAAAGAATGTGCTGCCAACATTATGGCATTGATTCCCTTCTCAGGCTCTATGCCCGCATGAGCCTTTTTACCTTTAAAGCAAATTTCAATATCATATTTACTTGGGGCAGTATGTGCAATAAGCCCAGCCTTTCCAGAGTTATCAACAACAATCATATTCTTTGCAGGCATCATATCTTCTGGTATCTTTGTCCAATCAAAATGCTTGGCTCCAAGCATACCGATTTCCTCACAGGGTGTTAAAACAATATAGATATCCTCATGTGATATGTTTTCCTCTTTAATAGTTCTCAAGACTTCAATAATACTTGCTATTCCACCTTTATCATCTCCACCTAAGGTAGTTGTCCCATCTGTTCTAATTATATTACCCTCTACTATTGGATTTACATTTAAATTAGGCTCTACCACATCCATATGAGCAGCAAGAGTTACACCCTCACCTTCTATATCACCAGGGAACTTAGCTACTATTGAAGGTGAGTCTCCACCATATTCTACATATCCTTTATCTAGGTATATTAGAGCACCCATGTCTTTTAATAAATTCACAAGATATTTTGCGTACTCTCCTTCTTTTTTTGAAGGTGAATGAATTTTTAACATTTCCACTAAATTATTTAATAATCTTTCCTTATTCACTATGGTACCTCCTTGTATAATCTATTTATAGCCCTTTGTAGAAAGCTAAATACTTTTCTTCCAACCATTAAATCTTAAGTTTATTAAGCTTCCTTTTTATCTATTTCCTTAATTAATTGTCTCTTAGCAAATGCAATAGTTGCAAATACTGAAACTAGAGTAATAATAAATGATGGTTTTCCTGGAATAATATCAACAACCTTTGTCATTATAAAAGCAACAACAAGTGCAAATACACCTGACTTAGGTGACTTTAATGCAAATTGTCCAAATACCCCACCAAATAATGCAGGAATAATAAGAGATAACATTTTAGTAACAGACTGAGGTAAGTTAGCTAGCAATGTCTGTCCAGCAAATACAGATACTAATAAAAATACAATACCAACCCATATAGAAACCCCTATTCCTATAGTACCCATAATAGCGCCTTCATCAGTACCAGACTCATAACCAGATCCCTCTAAAGATGATACCGCCGCTGGAATCCTCATATTTACCAAATTTCCAGACAAGAATCCCATATATAATCCTGCCCTACCTACAATAGGGAAGTAACTAATAGGTTCACTAAAATAAAAAGCTCCCGAAACTGATATTTGAGAAATTGCTCCAGCTAAAATTGCTCCAAGTCCAGGGTTAAATCCAAATCCAAATGTCATAACAAGTGGAGGTAGAAAACTCACAATCAGTCCAAGAATCATAGTTGATCTACCAATCTTTGTAATATCCTTAATATATTTATCATAAACGCTCATTTATTATAATCCTCCTTTATTTTAAAATGTTAAAGTTCCAATAATTGCTCCTCCGAACATTGCAATGGTTAGAGCCCAATCTTTTAGCCATTTAGCCTTTTTCTCTCCTAATTTCAAACAGACCATCATAATAATGAGACCTGAAATTGCAGCAATGGTTACATCAGGATTTGTTCTAACCTTTAGATAATTACCTACATTAAAATATGCAAAAGATCCAAGCATAGCTCCTATACTAACAGCTGGTAATAATGCTTTTCTTCCACTTGTTAATAAGTTATTTACCTTATCCATTTTATGTCCAAATAAAAACACAAATACTATCCATCCAATTGACCCTAAAGCCATTGTCCATAACGCATTTGTAAATACTACAGGAGTCATATTAGTAGATAGCTCTGCCCCTAAAGCTTTAGCTCCAAAATTAGCTGCCATAGCTTCAAAGTTAGAACCCCCAATTACACTTAATCTGAATGCAGATACCGGTGATCCCATAGTAACTAATAAAGCAAGTAGACTTCCAACCACACCTAATGCAGGACCAATACTACCAATAGCACTTGTTTTAATCCCCTTCTTAATCCTAGAATAATCCATCCCCATATCTAGACCAGCTTTAATCGACCTTCTCATTATTAATAC
>CAYYWN010000119.1:2540-6661 GCA_964474485.1 uncultured Clostridium sp.
TCCATGGCAACACCCCATATAATGCCGAGTACGATGGATACAATCCACATAATAGGATGATTTGCATAATATAAATGATTTGCTTCTTTCATTTTTTACCCCCACCCTTTCACTTTTAAATTCCTTAGTCTAAGTAATATCTTAACTTCTAGAAATAATATTTAAAACGTTTAAATTTTACAAACTACTGAAACTTCTTATGAATGCTACAAAGCTTATGTATTAATTATTAATAAATTGCTTATTAAATTATAAATAGATTCAAGTATTAAACTCCTTATCACTCCCTTTTGTAATATTTAACAAGTTATTTGTTTGAATAATAAAAACGTTTTCTGCATAGGAATGTTTTACCTAAATTTAAATTGTTAATGAAAAAGATAACTAAAAGTATTTTGTTAAAATATAAATTATTAATAAAAAAATAACTCTAACTATCTTTTTATGTCCTAAATAGGTCTTTAATATTGTTTGTTTATGATTTAAATGGAACTTTAATTATGTTTATACATGACCTTAATTGTTTTTAATTATGACTTAAATAGGTCTTAAATTATCTCAAATTATAATGCATCTTTTTTTAATTGTCAACAATTATTAAGAATTATCTGTGATTTCTATGATTGATTTATGATAATGTAATAGTTTCATGACTTGCCATCCCTTTAAACCAGTAGAAAAAATATAATTCCAGTAAAAATCAAATTTCTACTGGAATTATAAGCATTACTTTATGATTTTAGTTTAATCTTAATTTTGCGACGTGGCCTTCCAACGCCTAAAGAATTCTCTAAGTTTGACTCTTCTCCATAACCTTTATCTATAATACTTTTTAAAATACGATTAGCACTACGCTCACTTATAAAAAGAATTTCAGACAGTTCTTTACTTGTAAATTCATCTCTTCCTAGTTTCTTTATTACACTACTAATTTTCTCAATATATTGATAGCTGATTCCAATTTCCTTAGATAATTTTAGGGTTTCTTCATCTACTAAATTTTTATATTTGATTTGATTTTTCTTAAAGATGGGTCCTACTACATTTTCACCATCATAAAAATAAATATTACCCTGCTTTTCAGAGGTACTCTTTCTTAAAGCATTTCTTGCATTATTTTCAGATTGATAAATGGTTACACCCTCGCCTATACCTACACCTAATATGATGTTTTTTGACTTACAGCTACTTATTATTTTGTATAAAGAACTTATATTTTCTACACTTAATGCTGCACCTTTATTAGATATAATAAGATACTCATTTGGATTAATAGTCTGCATCATACCTTCAATTTCTTTAGAATACATAAGAATTTCTTCTTCCAATTGAAGATTGTGATTTTCACTATGATATAGCTCACCATTGCCTTCCACTACTTCAATGATCTGCACTTGAATTGCACATTCATTGATGCTTTTTAAACTAACACTATTTTTCAACTTAAAGAATCGATTTTTAATATCAATATTCGTTGCCTGTATCCTATAAACAGGAATATTGTGCTTTTTTAAATAATTATATATATATCCAAAGGAAGTAAAAATACAATCAATATCCCCAGACTGGTATTTTTCTAAATAATACTTAAGATAATCCCCTTCATTTTTAGAAGGTAAATATTTTTGAATATCATAACTTTTAACCTGAATATTAAACTCATTAAGTACCTCAATCAGATCTTTTTCTTCAATTATATCTAAAGCAATACTTGTATTCTTTGTATCGTCCCACTCCCCATAAAATTCCCATAAAGCTTTAATGATACCTATAATACCTCTTTCCGTATACACAACTGGTTTTTCAAATCTTATTTTTGAAGTTATTTCAGAATAAACACCTATTCCAGTCAAAAAGATGCCATCTATTTCAGAATCTATATCCCTTGTCATATCAATAAGTTTTTTTATCTCATCCTCTGCATATTTAACAAACTCTATATCCTTATGTTCTGTAGAGAGAACTTTATATATCTTTTCAACTGAATCCGAAGCTCCCATTATAGCAATTTTCATATATATCTCCTATCATAAAACAATTAGTTATATATAAGAAAATTATACCACATCTTAGGTGATAATCTACAATCAAAGTCGCTGAAGTAATAAAAAAATGAAGGAGGCTAGGTAAGTATTCCTGCTTTTCCTTCATTCTTTCCTTTCACTCTATTACTTCTTAGACCATTCTAAACTGTACTTCCCCTTTGCCCTTTTTGCTAAAATTCTTATTTTATATTTCTGAGTTTTATCAACTTTTAGCTCTATATTTCCTTCACCACTACCTCTTTTACTTTCAACTATTTTACCATCTTCATCTCTAATTTGTAGCTCTAAACTTCCCTTTTTTCCTTGAAGTGAATATTCAAAATTAATAACTTCGCCTTCACTAAATTCAATTTCTTTATCTTTTTCTCCATTAAAATATTTGAATGAAGCTTTTAAAACATTTTTATAGCTATTTCCAACAAAACCAAACTTAATATCTGAAGATTTAGCTATTAAAACAAATAATAATAAAACAACTACTATTGATGAGATTATTGTCATGTTCTTTTTATTCATTTATTTCTCCTTTCCACAATAATTATTTGTTCATCGTATCTCTCTTGTGCTTATGGTAAATAGCACAACCCCTTATCTAATATATTGTTTTCTATGTAGTCTATTGTCTGTTCTAATGTTTGTCCTCTTACTGAACCTGTAATGAGAGATTTTACGATCAAGTATGTTCGTCCACCCTCAATCATATGTGCATCTTGGAGTATTCTTCCTTCCAAAGTCTCTGCGTCCTCTTTCTTTTGTGATTCCCACTACTGATTAACCTTTCAAAACCATTTTAGCACTATCGTATTTCTCTTTCATTATTTCCTTTGCTTCTGGACATAATTTATTCCAACTTCTTTCAATTTTTCTACTTACCCACTCTGCACCTTCTTTTACATCCATTTTTCTATTATGGTAAACAAGATGTAATAATGATGGTACTTGATCTATATGGGCCATGGCATCTGCACTTGCTACACACACTGCTTCCTTAGTTTTTTGTTCCTTCCTTACACTACCTCTATGACATAGAATACAATCCTTTATAATCATTGTTTTTTCTTGAGGATAATCTAGTTCTTTAAGAATTCTCTCTGCTTCTATTGCTCCATATATATGATGTTCTTCATACATATTTTTATCTTTTACACTTGCATAGTCATGTAATAAGGCTGCGAGTTCAACTATTTCTCCATCAGCATCCATCTTTTCCGCTAAAATTTTAGCATATTTAACAACACTAATAATATGACATGTCCATGCTGAGTAACCAAATATATTATCCTTGATTTTACATTGTTCCTCTACTATTTTTGAAACTATATCTGTTAACTCTATTGCTTTAATTCTCTTCTCTACTTCATTAAGTAAGACTGGTTGAATTTGTGGATATGTTAAATTCTCTGGCATATGCTCAAATAACTGAACCTCTCCAATTTCTAAATTAGGTAATTCACCTAACTCTTCAATTTCTGCATAAAATAATCTACCATAACTTTTATCAACATTTTCTCTTTTTACAGAGTAATCACAGATAGGATTAATACTAAATTTAACTGCTCCTGTTTCTTCTTTTAATTCTCTTGCCGCCGTATCATTAATATCTTCATTTAACTCTCTATGCCCCCCTGGAACTTCAAAGGTTTTTCTTTCTTTATGTCTAACATATACGAATTTACCATTAAACTTTGAAACTATAACAGCAAATTTTAAGTCTTCATCCTTCACTGTTTCTAACTCATATACTTTAGTTTCCATATAAACCCTCCCTCAAATAACTAAACTACTACTTTATTCTCTCTCTCAATCCCAATAAATCCTTTGAATGATATCTAATTCCATCTTCATTATATAATACTAATTACTTATATATTCTATAAATAACTCCTTTCCCCTTCTCTTTTATACCCTAATAAAAAAACAAAGACACAATGCCCGTACCTGATTTTGTGTCTTTGTTTATTATTTAAATTTATATTCTACTCATACCAATTATGCTTTAATCCGTAAGCGTAAAACAGTCCACACATTCATTAATAAAATAAAAAACTGCACACCATCACCTTAGATGAGAACATG
>CAYYWN010000120.1:0-6647 GCA_964474485.1 uncultured Clostridium sp.
GTAAATTTATGAATATTGATCCTAATTCTTAAATACCTTACTATTCAATTTTCACCCCTCCTTATTTAAAAATCCAATTAAAAAAACACATACCACTCCTACTATAGATAATATTTTTTCATAATTATACACCACCTTTTTCATAATTACACTGAAGAATTCAAGAAGCAATCAGTATCAAAATAACTTTTCATTCATAATATAAGGTGAAAGCTATTTTCTATGGAGGATATGTATGTACAACTGTCCCTATTTTTATAATATGATGAATTTAAATAACTGTATTAAGATAAGCAATAACATGAGATTTGAAAGTATGATGAGATCCATTTCACAAGATTCTCTTATTCCCTTAGATGACCACAATATACACCTTGTTTTAGATTCACAAAATTACTATGGTATACCAAAACATTTTCGTAAATCTACTAATATGTTAAATGCCGAAAGTAGCAAAGAATTAAATCTTAGTGGATTAAATGCATTAAATATTTCTGGTAGTCAACAATTTTCAGAATACAATTTGCCTCTTGTAATAGACAGTATAGGCACTTCATTGCCTATAACAATTATTGACCTTAGGCAAGAATCACACGGATTTATTAATGGAGCCCCCATTAGCTTTGCTAATGCTAAAAACAATGCTAATATGGGTTTAACAAAGGATGAAGTAATTCTTGATGAATATAATAGACTAAATAGTATTAAATTAAACGTTCCTATTACTTATTATAACCATAAAAATATAACTATAGTTCCAAAAAAAGTTGAAGATGAAGATCATCTTGTTACATCTAAATCACTATCATATATTCGCATCCCTGTTACCGATGGTAAGATACCTACAGATGATATGGTAGATTATTTTGTAAGTTTTATAAAATCACAACCTAAGAATACCTGGCTTCATTTTCACTGTAAACAAGGTATAGGAAGGACTACTACTTTCATGATTATGTATGATATGATGAAAAATGCTCACCATGTTACGGCTGATGATATTATAAAAAGACAACTACTATTAGCAAATTTTGATGAGAGTCATATTAAATCTTTTTACAATAATGAAAGAATTAATTTTTTGAATAACTTCTATAAATACTGTAAAGAAAATATCAATGACTAATATTAAATGGAGTGACTTTACAAAAGCTCTCAATTCTAACAATTATATAAAAAACCCTATAACCCCAACTTATTTATATGTTATTTCTCAAAATATAATGACGTCTTGTGAGCAAACAATGATAGCGACCCTTCAAGGTCTGGTTAATAGTAAGTCACCTATTCAAATATATACACTTAATTCTTCACAACCAGATTATCAAATATGGCTAGATGATTTAAAAAGCAATCATGGAATTTCATACGAAAACATCTCAGATCCATGGTACTTATTAGATTTATTTAAAGATTATATTGAAGGATATGTACTTTACAGTAATAAATCGCTAAATGACCCCTCAATAAATAACGCCTGTTCACTTTCATCCTTAACTAATTGTATTGCAGTTAATGAAGCTATACAAGATAAGGTTCGCAGCTATGGAATCACAAAGATTAGAGGTGACTGCCGTAGCACAGATGAAAAATGGGCCTACGATAACTTATGGAATTTGGGCCTAAATCATTCCATAATAATTGAGTTATCACCTAGCAAAGCTTCAGCCTTAAGAGACTATGGCATAATGACCAAATCTCTAATATTTTATGAGAATAAAATAAATGATACAACTCTTCGCCATAAAATATTTTCGTCCATGGAAAAAGACTCCATTTGCTTAGGTTGGGGACCAGATGAATTTATTAATGTAAGTACAACTTCAAAATATGGTATTAGTATGGTTGCTGCAGATTGGTCTTATAATTTAACTGTATTAAGTTCATTTCCTTCATTACCTATTACCCAAAAAGCCTTAATGAATATCCAAAGTAAAGAAGATGTTCATAATGTAACATTTATTATATCTGATGGAGATAATGAACAGTGGGATCTTGGAACTAACTATGGTTCTCACAAGTGGTATGGGTCTCCTTATAAGGGCAGATTCAATTTGGGTTGGTCATTAAGCCCATCTTTATATTATCTTGCACCTACTGTATTTAAATTATATTATGAAAGTGCTGCTAATGGATCTACTAATGATTATTTTATAGTACCCCCCTCTGGAAATGGCTATATATTTCCAAGTAAATTTGCTAAGAACGCGCTTCAGACATATATTAATAGGTTAAATGATTATATGAAAAAGGTAGATCAAAAATATATAGCAATTATTGATGACTCCTCTTTTCATTATGATAAGCTTTGGTATAAATTTAATATTATGCCTAATATACATGGGTTATTTTATCTTGATTATAATAAACACGACAACTATCATGGAGAAATCATTTGGTCCAATAATAAACCTATAGTGTCCTGTAGAGATTTGCTTTGGGGTAATTTAGAAAGTGAAGATGAACTAGTAAAAAATATTAATAATAGAGTTGAATCTGGGCAAACAGATATTGGTAATCCTAATAGTTACACATTTGTTTATGTTCATGCTTGGAGCAAAAGCCTTAGTAATATTGAAAGGGTTGTGAATAAGCTAAAGGAAAATCCTAAAGTGTCAATAGTTACCCCTGAAACATTTATGGAATTAATAAAGAAAAATGTTAAACATTAATATAAAAATAACCGTAAAAAGAAGCAGTAGTTAATTATACTGCTTTTTTTCAAATCTCAGTTGCGTTGTTTCCGTTAAAATTCAAAAGAAATTTATGCTGCCTCTTTTATAAGATTCAAATTTCCCTTTGATTTTTTATATAATGCAAGTGTTAAAATTAAGGCTAAGCCTTCTGCAAAGGGTGCTGTAAGCCATACTCCATTTAATGCAAATATATTAGGTAAAATAAATAATCCTAGTAATATAAATACTACTCCTCTAAGAAGGGATGTAATTGTAGCTATCATAGAGTACTCAATGGCTTGAAAGTAACTTCCCATAACTATATTTACTCCCATAATTATAAATGCTATAAAATAAAGCTGTATTCCCTTTGATGTAATCTCCATAAGTTCTAAATTATCTTTATTAAAAAGCCCCACGATTTGTCTTGGGAAAAACATTCCAACTACGAAAAATGTTACTCCAACAAATAATGCAAAAGTTATTCCCATCTTTAAAACCTTATTAACTCTATCCATTTGATTTGCCCCATAGTTTGTACTTATTATAGGTTGACTAGCCTGGCAAATACCTGTAAAGATAGCTACACACATTAATGATATGTTTGCAATTATGCTGTATGCGGATATTCCTATGGTGCCAGTTATATCTTCTAACACCATATTAAAAGCGAATATTACTATTCCAGAAGAAACTTCTATTATAAAGCTTGGAGCTCCATTTTTTAATATTCTTTTAAATGTATGAATTTCAAGCTTTGTCTTTACAAATTTCAAGCTACCTTTACCTTTTATAAAATGGAAATATATTAATATAAATAAACTTGTAATAGATCCGGTAATAGTAGCAAGTGCCGCTCCTCTCATGCCTAAGTGTAATACTAAAACAAATAGTGCATCTAAAACTATATTAATAATTGTTCCAATAATACTACTCCACATAGCAAGCTTTGGTGCTTTATCATTTCTTATAAATACTGACAAAGCATTTACTATTAAAAAAGAAAAATTAAACATTATAATTACACTTAGATAATCCTTAACTAACTTAAAATTGCTTTCTGTAGCACCTAGAAATATACATAGGTTGTCTATAAAAACACTTCCTAAAATGGTAATTAGCGCTCCAAATACTACTGCCATTATCATAGATTGAGTAAATATTTTGTTTACCATATGGAACTTTTTTCGTCCCATACTTATAGCCATGACAGTAGCTCCACCTACTCCAGAAAGTAGCCCTAATGCAAATATTACATTGTAAACAGGTAATGCAATATTAAGAGCTGCAAGCCCTTCACTTCCTATTCCTCTTCCTATAAATATAGTATCAAATAAAATATACATAGATGACATGAAAGTAGATGCAATACTTGCACCTAAATATCTTAAGAAAAGTTTAAATATATCATCTTGTAAAATGTCCGCCTTTTGTTTCATTCCTTGTCCTCCATTTATAATGCTCTTTTATATTTATTAAAACTTTTATTTTCACTAAATAACCTAGATTAATATCTTAACATATTTAAGAACTTAAATCTCTATTTATAGTTTCCAAGTTACTCTCTTACACCTTAAATAAAAAGTAATTTCATTAGCTTTTACCTAAATCCTTGGTTTATCTATTATAAATTAATCTATTACATAAAAAAAAGTGGCAGATTAATATGCCACTTTTTAAGCAATTTTTTAATTATCATTATTCTATTATCTTTTTCTTTAACATAGCCATAACTATCATACCTATAACTGACCCTACAACTAAGGCTATAAAGTATCCAAGTGGATTAGATATAACAGGTAATACAAATATTCCACCATGTGGAGCTCTTAAAGTACATCCAAAAGCCATAGATAAAGCCCCCGCTGTTGCTGATCCAATTACGCAAGCTGGGATTATTCTTAATGGATCTGCTGCTGCAAAAGGAATAGCTCCTTCTGTTATAAATGATAAACCCATTATATAATTTACCAACCCTGATTGTCTTTCTTTTTTACTAAATCTATCTTTAAAGAAAGTTGTACATAAAGCTATTGAAAGTGGAGGTACCATACCCCCAATCATTACTGCGGCCATAAAGTGAAATTGGTTATTGGCGAGAGAAGCTGTTCCAAATACATAAGCTGCCTTATTTATAGGGCCTCCCATATCTATAGCCATCATTCCCCCTAAAACTGCTCCTAAAACTATCTTACTACTTTCTCCCATGTTATTTAAAACATTTGTTATTCCATTATTTAGTGCTGAGAGTGGAGGATTAATTCCATATACAATTATTACTCCTATTAGCAAAATACCAAGTAGAGGATAAATAAGTACTGGTTTTATACCCTCTAAGCTACTTGGAAGTTTCGAAAATATCTTTTTTAATGCTACTACTAAATACCCTGCTACAAAACCTGCTAAAAGTGCTCCAAGGAAACCTGATCCGCCTTCATTTGCAAGCATGCCACCAACAAACCCTACTGCTAAAGCTGGCCTATCTCCAATACTCATAGCAATATATCCAGCTAAAACTGGGAGCATAAATCCAAAGGAAGTACCACCTACCTTCATAAGGAACTCTGCAAATGGTGTATTAGAACCAAACTTTGATGGATCTATACTATAATCATCAAATAAGAAAGCTAAGGCTATTAATATACCACCACCTATAACAAAAGGTAACATGTGAGAGACTCCATTCATTAAATGTTTATATATCTCACGACCTACGCCTTCTTTTTCCATTATACTTTCTTCATCTTTACCTTTACTATCATGATGATAAACTGGGACATCACCCCTTATAGCCTCATTTATTAGCTCCTGAGGTTTGTGTATACCATTTGAAACTCTAGTTTGAATAACTCTTTTACCATCAAATCGTGCCATGTCAACATTTTTATCTGCTGCTACTATTATACATTCAGCCTTTTCTATTTCATCTTTAGTTAGAATATTTTTTGCTCCGCCAGATCCATTAGTTTCAACCTTTATAGATATGTCCATATCTTTACCCTTATTTTCTAAACTTTCTGCTGCCATAAATGTATGGGCAATACCAGTTGGGCAAGCTGTAACAGCTAATACCCTATATCCATTCTTTTGTTCTTCTTTGTCTTTTTCTTCAGTTATTTTGTTATTTTCTTTAAAATCTATTAATCTTAAAAATTCTTCTTTATCTTTTGCATCTATTAAACTATTTTTAAAATCTTCATCCATTAAAATAGTAGAAAGCCTTGCAAGTACTTCTAAATGAACATTATTTTCTCCTTCTGGAGCAGCTATCATGAAAAATAGTTTTGCTTTCTCCCCATCTAAGCTATCATAATCTAACCCATCTTTAATAACCATAGCACTAAGTCCAGCTTTTTTAACTGCCTTTGTTTTAGCATGTGGTATTGCAATACCTTCTCCGATACCAGTAGTACTAAGCTCTTCCCTTTTTAACACTTCATTTTTATACTCTTCTTTATCTAATAAAACTCCTGAGCTATCCATTAAATCTACTAATCTACTTATAGCTTCATTTTTAGTGTTTATTATAGGATTTAATTCTATACCATTTTTATTTAATAAATCAATGATTTTCATTTGTTACCCTCCTTTTTTATAGATATTTTATATAATCTCATTTAATAATTTTTCTATCATTTCTTTTTTAGCAAGATCTTCTGAAAATGCACTAGCACTGCCTGTTGCCACTCCCATTTTGAAAGCTTCTTCTAAGTCTTTATTTTTTAAATATCCCGCTATAAATCCTGCCACCATAGAATCTCCAGCCCCTACTGAATTTTTCACTACTCCTTTAGGTGCAACACTTTTTATAACTTCTCCATTAGACTTTATAAATATTGCTCCCTTTGATGCTCTAGAAATAAGTACATTTTCCGCTCCCATTTCTTGAAGCTTTTTTGCATAATATATTATTTCTTCATCATCTTTAATCTCTATATTAAATAAATCTGAAAGTTCATGATGGTTTGGTTT
>CAYYWN010000121.1:0-6598 GCA_964474485.1 uncultured Clostridium sp.
ATAACTATATCTTTAGGCAGGAGAAATTTAAATAAATAATTTTTTACTTTAGTGTAACTTTTAAACTATCTGCATACTTAATGAGAGAAGAGTAACTTTTGCATATTCTTTGAATGTACAAAAGTTTAATTAAGTACTGTAGGGGGCATTTTTAATGGGATATACTAATATAGATAATAATATAATGAATTATAATATATCTGGAGGGGCATTTAAGCTATATTTTTTGTTACAAAGTATGTGCTATGATCAAAAGGTTCAGTGTTTCCCATCTCAAGATTATTTAGCTAAAAAGCTTAATAAATCTGTTAGAACTATCCAAAGATACTTAGAAGAACTGATAAAAGAAAATCTTATAGAAAAGAAAAGAAGAGGAAGTATATCTAATATTTATACTATGGTTTTAAAAATGGTGTCTCAAAAAGCTAAGAGCATGGTAGACTCTGTAAAGGAAATCAAAAAGAGATGTGAAAAGAAAAATGAAGATAATATACATGAATTAAATAGTAATACTAAAGAATCATATACATATGAAAACAAGAAATATACTTCAAGTTCTTATAAGAAGAAAGAAAGTAACTGGAATTTAGAAGGACGAAACTATGATTTTAAAAACTTAGAAAATATGCTTTTAGGACATGATAAATATGATGTAAATAAGTTATATAAATAGTGGATGGCTTCGTGGTCAATATCTGCTCTAAGGAAACAAGTTTACAAAATCTTTCAAGGTCTCACCCACCTCAATATAATACCAATTTCAATTCTTCAAAAGAACCCACCGCCTTCAAAAAAAGAAGGCTTATTTATCTTGGGTATCTATAATTATAATTAGCAAATGTGTTGTTATAAGCTTGAAGATATCTTAAATAAAATCATTAAGGTCTTTTAAAGTCTTGGTGATTTTTTGTTATGCCCATTTAAATATGAATAATGCTGAACTGTCCCCTAGTTTTCTTAGTAAATGTTGATTATTTAATATATGTCGTATTAGATGCGACACATATTGAATTTGTTATAAGATATTGAAAGCTACCTAATAAATAAAAGATAAAGAATTAAAAAGATAACAATATTATTAGAAAAAGTATACATTACTTAATTACCTAATATAGAAGGTATGCTACATGGTAACTTGTCCATCATTAAGACACATGATATACTCAAAACATATATAATATGAAAAGGGAGAGAGAGAATGTTTAATAAATTAGTTGCTATTGAACCTGTTAGTCTAATTAAAGAAGCAGAGAAATCACTTTATAAATATGCCAATGAGGTGATTTTTTACAATGATATTCCTGAAAATGATGAGGAAATAATACGACGTATTGGAGATGCAGATGGGGTACTGGTTAGTTATACTACTGCCATAAATAAAAATGTAATTGAAAGCTGTAATAATATCAAGTATATAGGTATGTGTTGTAGCCTATACTCTGAAGAAAGCGCAAGTGTAGATATTGCTACTGCAAGGGAAAAGGGAATTACAGTATTAGGTATCCGTGATTATGGAGATGAGGGGATTTTAGAATATGTGGTAAGCGAACTTATACGTTTATTACATGGATTTGGTGGAGATCCATGGAAGGATATACCTATGGAATTAACTGACTTGAAGGTTGGAGTTATTGGACTTGGAACCTCTGGAAAGCTAGTTGCAAATGGTCTTAATTATTTTGGGTCTGATCTTTATTATTTCAGTAGAACACGTAAATTAGAAAGCGAAGCACAAGGAATAAAATATCTTCCACTTAATGAATTGCTTGAAACAGTTGATGTTGTATGTACTTGTCTTAATAAAAATGTTATTTTATTAGGTGATGAGGAGTTTAAGTCATTAGGTAATAATAAGATATTATTTAATACTGGGTTAAGTCCTTCTTATGAGGTTGAAGCCTTAAAGAAATGGTTAGACAATGGTGATAATCGCTATTTCTGTGATACGGAAATGGCACTGGGTGATAGGGATGGTTCACTTATAAGTCATAAAAATGTACATTGTATGAAACAGTCAGTAGGAAGAACTAAGCAGGCATTTGATCGTCTTAGTAAAAAGGTTATAGAAAACATTGAAACATTTTTAAATAATGAAAATAATATTTAGGATGATAAGATTTAAACTTAATAATATTATTTATTAAATAAAAGGGCTTAGAAAGCGTTTAAATGCTTAATCTAAGCCCTTATTATATATGTTCCAATAGCCTTTAAGCTATACTTTTTAGAATTATATCTTAAAAACAATAGGTTACTTAAAAAATAATGGTTTACTAAAAAACAATAGGTGAGACTATGTTCTTTAAAAGAGCAACCACACTCCAGCCTGCAATTGAACTCGTCTTAGAATAAATTTCAACAGTAACTTGGACATCTTCACCTTTTACTTGGATCTTGTGATTATCACCTATCATATTTGGTATGCTACTAATAGTAACGGCTGTATTATCTGCCCCAGTGGTAGCTAATGCAGTAGCAACTGCAACGTTTACCTTTGTTGGAAATAGAGCAATAGCTTCTTTTGCAAAACCATTAAAAACATCTTCCTTTTTATCACTAGACATTAATTCTTCGCGAAACACTGGTGTACCACGAAGGGATTTAGGTCCTTTTTCTGATGTGATCTTAGAGGTGATCCCACTCATAAGAGCAGCTGTCCTCATGGCATCAAAGCCACCAATAGCCCCAGAGGCTATATAAATTCTTTTATTAGTTTCTCTTGCTATTTGATTGGTCTTCTCATAAAATACTTCATCGGCAAAGGCACCTATGGATAAAACCACAAGATTGGATCCACCATATAACACCTTGTGGGCTATATCTTTTACTACTTTTCCAGATGCCGCTTCTACCACGTAGTCAGGCTTTAATTCAAGTAGTTCATCTATAGACTTGCAGTCCTTGCAAGGAACCTTATTAGCTACTTTAGCTCTAGATTCTAGGCTTCTGCTTGTAACGCCCACAAGCTCATATTCTTCAAGATATCCGTTTAATAGAGCATCAACAATGATGTTACCAAGATATCCACATCCAATAATTCCAAGTCTTAACTTTTTATTCAAGTTATTCCCTCCTATTTATACTACTTTTATAATTTAAATGTCAAAATATTGTACTTTATTATTAAGTATAAGATACTTTCAGTTAGTAGATAGAGTGTCTCAATAATTAAATGATATATCTTAATTATATCAGAGATTGAAGATTTTAGACAGAATCAATAGGTAATTGCAGAATTTGCAATACCGAAAATGCTTAATAAAGATGAGTTATAAGGTTATAATCAAATTTATTTAATTTTAAATATGTGTGATATAATTTAATTAATAAGTTATTTAGAAGAATATAGGCATAAATTATTATTAGGGTAAGGAGGAATTTAAGATGGTTTCTTTAGATTCAGTATCCAATATTGATAAAGTAGATAGTAAAAAGATTATCGCAGCAGCACTTGATGCATCTTCTGATGGGATTTTAATTTCAGATAATAAAGGTAATATAGTTTATGTTAATAATGCTTATGAAAATATTACAGGCTTAAAAAAAGAGGAAGTTACAGGCAAAAACCTTAATAAACTACTAGAAGAAAAGGTTTTTAATATAGCAGCATCTTTAGTTGTATTAGAGAAAGGCGAAGTAGTATCGACAATTCACAGCTATGTTACAGGAAAAAGTGCATTAACTACAGCTAGTCCAATATATGATGAGGGTAATAGTATAGTAGGAGTAATTTGTAATACTAGAAATATTTCAGAACTTATAGCCTTAAGAAATGAATTGATAGAGACTAAGAAACTTACAGAACGATATTCTAATGAACTCCAAAGACTTCGCGAAATACATATGCAATATGAGGGAATTATTTTTAAAAGCAAAGTTATGCAGGAAATGCTAGAACTATTATCTAAAGTAGCTTTATTTGATAGCACTATTTTAATTTATGGAGAGTCTGGTACAGGAAAAGAGGTTTTAGCAAAGTTTATACACAAAGAGAGTAATAGAAGAGATGGACCGTTTATAAAGGTAAACTGTGCGGCAATTCCTCATGAGTTATTTGAATCTGAATTATTTGGATATGAGTCTGGATCTTTTACGGGGGCATCCCAAAAAGGAAAGCCAGGCTTATTTGAGTTGGCTAATGAAGGTACAATTTTATTAGATGAAGTTGGTGAGTTACCTCTATCGGTTCAATCTAAATTATTGCGGGTTATACAAGAGAGGGAAGTGTTTAGAGTAGGCGGTTATAAGGGCATAGAATTAAATGTGCGCATACTAGCGGCTACTAATAGAAATTTATTAGAAGAAATTAAAAAGGGAAACTTTAGAGAGGATTTATTTTTTAGATTAAATGTTATTCCAATAACAGTACCACCATTAAGAAAAAGAAGAGAGGATATACCAGGTCTAATATCATATTTTCTAGAAAACCTTAACAGAAAATATAAAAAAAATATTACCATTTCAGATGAAGTAATTAACCTCATGGTGGGTTACTCCTGGAAAGGTAACATAAGAGAATTACAAAATCTAATAGAATACTTATTTATTATTAATCCTAATGATGAGATTTGCATTGAACAACTACCAACAAAATTATTGGCAGAACAATTAATTTTAAATAATAAGAGCGATTCTTCAAAGCTTAAACATATGATGGAGATAATTGAGAAAAATATAATTATATCAACATTAAAGAATCATTCATCTATGAGAAAGGCTGCAAATAACCTTGGAGTAAATGTTTCAACATTATCGCGAAAGATAAAAAGGTACGGAATTGACACCTTTTATATTAAATAAGTTATATGTGGATTTATTGAGCTTCAGGTATAAGTTGTAATAAAGCAACAGAGGATAATATCATTGCGTTATTGCAACAATAGAAAAGAATGATTGTAACCACATTGAAGATAGAAAATACCAATAGAAGAAGGCGTATTAATATTTAATGATGCATATTTGCAACAACCACCCGTGATTAAATGCATTCAATCCCTTTAAAGTGCTTATATAAAAAGTTGGTATAGATATTGCTAATACATATAAGTGTAACTATTTTGATTACCTCAACTGTTCTAACTATGCATTTAACATAAAAATAGGAGAGTTAAAATTAATAGTTATGGAGACACTTATAAAGTTTTTGGATAGCAATTATTTTATAAGTGAAAGACAAAATAAAAACTTAAATATGAAGGGATGGGAAATTAATGGGAGAAAGGTACAAAGACAATGGTGGAAAGTATGAATTTGATCAAGAATTATTAGATAGGGCTTTTACTGAAGCAAGAAAGATATATAAACAAAGAGGATTTCAAACTAGAATGGGCTATGGTAAAGCTCCTGCAATAACAACAGTAGATATGGCAAAAGCTTGGATGTCAGAAGGTCATCCATTTACCTGTGAGAACTGTGATGAGGTTTGCGCCAACTCACTTAAAGTACTAGAAGCTGCAAGAAAATCAGGAGTTCCTATATTCCATACAACTACTGGATATACAGGAGAAAAACAATGGGACTTGCCTAGATGGGATGAAAAAATACCTATGCATACATTAGATATTAACTCAGAGTGGATGCAAATTGATCCTAAGCTTAAGCCAAGACCAGAAGAGCCAGTTATTCATAAAAAATATGCAAGTAACTTTTTTGGTACACATTTAGCTCAAACTTTAAACTACTTAGGTGTTGATACTCTAATAGTAATGGGAGCTACTGCATGTGCTTGCGTTAGACATACAGTTATGGACTCAACAGGATATGGATTTAAAACTATAATTCCTGAAGGAACTATAGGAGATAGAGTGCCGGGTGTTGTTGCTTGGAACTTATTTGACATGGATGCTAAATTTGCTGATGTTGAGCCTCTAGAAAATGTAGTTAAATACCTTGAAGGTATAGATTCAAAGGTGTATAACAGATAATTAAATAGAAGATTTTAATACTTAATGGGGACACCTACTTGGCAAAATAATAAAGTGGGGTGTTCCCTTAAATTTTTAAGGAGGGGATATAATGAATATTTTAATTAAAAATGGTGTTATTGTATCTGCTATAGATGAATATAAGGCTGATATACTTATAGAAGATGAAAAAATTATAGCTATAGGTACGGGCTTAGATAATAGAGCTGATAAGATAGTTGATGCTACTGGTAAGTATATTTTACCTGGTGGTGTAGATGAGCATGTTCATTATGGATCTTTTGGATCTATGACGTTTGAAACTTCTGATGCAGCTATAGTAGGGGGAACTACAACTATTGTAGATTTTGCACCACAGCAAAAAGGACTAAGCATTAAAGAATCAGTAAGACTTCACAATGAAACATTAGCAAAAGGTGTATCAGCTGCGGATTATTCATTTCACTGTGTAGTAATGGATCCCTCTGATAAAATTTTTGAGGAAATACCTACATTAGCTGAGGCTGGTATTTCTACATTAAAGTTTTTTATGGCATATAAAGGTACATCTTTTATGGTTGATGATTCTACTATCTTTAAGGCTCTTCAGGTAGCTAAAGATTCAGGTGTTACCATAATGGTTCATGCTGAAAATGGAGAGATAGTGGATACACTTCAAAAACAACTTATATCAA
>CAYYWN010000122.1:0-6562 GCA_964474485.1 uncultured Clostridium sp.
TTCTTAATATATACATACTATCATAAATGAGTATAGTTTTCATTATAAAAACAAAATAACTATTTTCAATATACTCACCTACTTAAATTGTTTATTTTTTCTTTTAAATAAGAGCTTTTTGAAAATATTTCATACAACTGTTCATACATTTCTTTTGCCTTTTCATACTTTTCCATTTCTTCATAGCTCTCTGCTAATTTTAATTGTAAGTCCAAATCATTTTTTAAAATCTTATGAGGTATCTTATTAATATAAATTATATATTTTTCATATTCACCTAACTTAAAATGATTTAAAGCCTTAATTATATTAAATTTAGCATTGTCAGGAATTTCTTCTATGACGCTATTTATATGTATTAAACTCTCTTTGTAATTTTCTCTTTTATATAGTCTTATTGCACTTGAAACCTCTATGCTTTCTTTGGATTTGTATACTTTTATCTTATATATTATGTAAAATAAATAAACTACCACTCCTATTATTAGTAATGGGTTTATTAGTGAAAAAAGTATTAACATGATTAATCCTGAAATATATTTTCTTTTATTTAACTTTGGCTCTTCAAAATAAAATGCATTTCCATAGGACATAGGTTCTTTTGTTTTATTTTCATTACTCATAGTAAGACACCTCTTATAATATTTTTCTTGAAATAAGGGAAGATTACTTTCGTAAAATTCCCTTATTTTTAATTATTATGTTATTCTATTTTAAAGTTTTTTAATTTATCTCCTAATATATCTGCAAGAGTTATATATTCGTTATTATTATTGAAAGATGAATAATCTATCCCATCATCAATCGCTTCTTTTATACTTAAAGTTATCCTATGAGCATCAACATCCATATTTAATACCTTAACTTTAACTTTCTGACCCTTTTCTAAGATATCAGATACATTTATTACTCTTTCTTCTTGTATCTCACCTAAAGGTACAAGTCCCTCTATACCTGGCTCTATTTCAACAAATGCCCCAAATTTTGCAATGTTACTTATATTTCCTTCAACAACATCATTTACTTTATATTTGTTTTTTACGGTATTCCAAGGATCTTCTTCTAAATCTTTAAGCCCAAAAGATACTCTATTTTTATCTTTATCAAAATCTAATATATATACTTGAACTTCATCTCCTACAGACACTACTTCCTTTGGATCTGATATTCTCTTCCAAGAAAGGTCTGATATATGGATTAGCCCTTGTATACCACCGATATCAACAAAAGCTCCAAATCTTGCTAACCTAACTACTTGTCCCTTTCTTTTTTCACCAATTTTAAGTTCTTTCCAAAGCGCTTCACTTTTTTTATTTTGTTCATCTAATTCTACTACTTTTCTAGAAATTACTACATTGCCCTTTGATCTATCTAATTCGATAACTCTAACATCTAAAGATTTACCTATAAACTCTTTTAGATTATCTACATGTCTTATTGAAACATGAGATGCTGGTAAAAACAGTCTAACACCTTTTATATATGCTATTAATCCACCTTTAATTTCCTCTTTTATTATTACTGATATTAAAGTAGAGTCTTTTAAAGATTCTTCAAAGTCATCCCAAACCTTAATAGCTTCAGCTCTATTCTTAGATAAAAGCACATTTCCTTCACCATCGTTTAATTCCATTACTAATACCTTTATTTTATCGCCCTCTTTAAATAAAGGTTCTAATGATTCTTCAATGTTTTCTATAGCTTCAGATTTTGGTATTATCCCATCTGCCATATAGTTTATATTTACAAATACTTCTTGTTTATTTGCTTTAATTACAGTTCCAGTTATAATGTCGTCTTTTTGAATCTTTTTAAAATCATAGGAATCCTGAGTGATCTCTTCTTCTTTTGTATCTGTCTCTTCCACTAATTCCATTTCATGTGTTTCTTTAGTTACCTCATCTTTTACCATATCATCTACTTTTATTTCTTCATGTTTTATATTATCTTCCATAAAATCCACTCCTAATCATAAAATTATATATCTGTATTAAAATTATATCATAAAAACATCCCATCTGTATTTTTCATTCAGCTTCAGGGATATTTATATAAAAAATACTACTTCAACTATTTATCCTCTGGTAAAAACCAGCTTCTCTTCAATGCTCATATCTTCTCTAAAAGTGTATCCTTCTAAATTAAACTTTTTTATTTCTTCTAATTTAGTTATCTTATTTTTAATTATATACTGAGCCATTATTCCTCGTGCCTTTTTTGCATATATAGCTACTATTTTATAATTATTATTTCTATATTCCTTAAATACAGGAGATACTATTTTTATATCTTTATCTATATATTCGCTATTTAAAACTTTAGAATACTCTTTTGATGCTAAATTTAATAGTACTTTTTCTTTATCTTCTTTTAAGTCATTATTAATATAATCCGTTAATATATCTTGCCAATATTTATACAAATTATCTCCCTCATTATTTTTAAGTTTAATTCCCATTTCTAATCTATAAGGCTTTATTAAATCTAAAGGCCTAAGAACACCATAAAGTCCTGATAATATCCTAAGATGATTTTGAGCAAAATCTATTTCCACTTTATTAAACTCATAGGCATTTAACCCTTTATAAACATCTCCATCAAAAGCATATATTGCCTGCCTAGTACCTTCATCTAAATTTTTATTCCATCTTTGATAACGATAGAAATTCATTTCTGATAGCTTATAGCTAATATTCATAAGACTTCCTATCTCTTCTGGTGATAACTTTTTTAGTTTTTGTATTAAATATTCAGCACATTTTAAAAACGCTGGTTCAGAATAAATTTCATAAGGTATATTCTTCTCGAATTCGAGGGATTTTGCTGGTGAAACTATAATTTTCATAAGTATATTTCCCTTTCAAAATTTTCTATATAAATAATAAAACTACTCCTAAAAAGAAGTAGTTTTCGTTAATATTATTAACCTAAGTTTTCCATATTATTATAACAATAGTTTATTATATCACTTCTCTTGATTATTCCTATAAATATTCCATTATCATCTACTACCGGAACAAAGTTTTGGCTAATAGAAAGTGATATTAAACTCTCAATATTAGCATTTATAGATACAGATTTATGTTTTGTTCTTCTTGGCACATCTTCTATACTTACCTTGGATGTATTTTTAAAAGTAAGATCTGGAGTATTTTTTAATTTCCACAATAAATCTCCCTCTGTTAATGTTCCAACATATTTACCTTCAGAATCTATAATTGGTATAGCTGTATATCCGTGATACTCCATCCTTTCTAATACTTGTCTCATTGTAGCATCTAAGGTCTCATGAACAACATCATTTTTAGGTGTAATAAAAAATGCAATATTCATTTTAAATCCTTTCCTCTTAAAAAATTTCTTTTTATTCTCTAATTATATTTTATCATAAAATTTCATTAATAATAAACAAATTTAAAAACTTTACAAATACTTTAACAATGCACATTATAATATTATGTATATCACATATATAAATGACAGGAATAGTAAGTTTTATTTGCAATTGAAGAAATTATCGATATGAAAGTATCAATAATTTTCAATAAATAATTAATTTCCTTCTAAAACTCACTTAATATGTTGAATTAAGAGAAAAAAGTAGATATAATGGTACATAATATCAATTAAAGTGTAATCTTCACCATTTGTTAATAGGTTTTAGCTTTACTCTTTACCATTTATGATATTAAATTTATTGACAAAAATCTAAGGGGGTTTATTCAATGTTAAAATCAATACTAGAAAAGAAAAAAAAGGAAATTAAAAGAAAAGAAAGAGCACGTGCCCTAACGAATGCGCTAATCGGAACAACTGCTGGAGCTATTGCTGGAGTATTACTTGCTCCAAAGTCTGGAAAGGACACTAGAGATAACATAAAAAATGCTGCTGAAAATTTAAATAATAGCGTAAAAGATAAAGCTCAAAATTTAAGTGAAAATATTAAAGTTAAAACTGAAGATTTTAAATGTAAAAGTGCTGAAGCAAAATGCAAAATAAAAAACAAATTAAAAGATTCTAAAGAAATTTTAGAAGATGCTGAAGATATAGCTGAAGAAACTGCATCAGAAGTAAAAAACGTTGTAAATGAAACTAAAGAAGATACAAAGAAAAATTATAAAGAAGCTAAATCAAAGATAAAAGATTACGTAGAAGATAAAAAAGACGAATCTAGCTCCAAGAAATCCGAAAAGTAAAGGGGGTAGATTTAAAGATGTATGTAACATTTTCAGGTTTAGGCTATACAGTCTTAGGTATACTAGCTGCTGCAGCATTAGTATATCTAATAATGGCCTTAAACAAATTAACTAAAGTTTTAACTAGAGTAGATAAAATCTTAGGTGAAAATGAACTAAATATAAACAAAGTCACAAGCTATCTTCCGAAAGCTTCTCAAAACATAACACAGATCACAGATAATATTAAAGATATAAGTGATATTCTAACTACTACAACAGCTGAAGCTATAGACATAAAAGATGATGTCCAAGGTTATCTTATTACTTTAAAAGAAATAATATTAATAGTGAAAAACGTGTTTTTCAAATAGGCTCTAACGAGCCTATTTCTTCTTGATTTTTTTATCATTATTTATTATAGAAACTAGTGCTGTTAAAGCTAATAAAGTTATAGTAATTTTTGATTTGTTCTTCATAGTTGCTCCCCCCTATATATTAAAATATTTTAGATTTTCCTAATCACATCTCTATACGATTCTTTCTTTTGAATTTATCATTTATTATATAGTATATCACAGCTATATTAGGTTAATAAAGCGTTACTTAAAATTAAGTGAATCTTTAAACATTAATGTTTTATATTTTCTTTTGCATATTGCTTTATATATAAATTTAATTAATACAATGATATTATATAATATTAAGATTTAAATCTCCATATACCTAAGCCCTTTTCTTTGCATAAATTTTCAAAAACACTATCTCTACTTTTATTTACTTTGGTTAAGTCTTTTTCATTAATAGGCGTAAGCACTAAAACAGATCTTCCATCTTTTAAAACAAAAAAAATGTCATTAATATAATAATCTCCGTTACTATAATCTATTAATTTAAAATTAAAAGTACTATAAAAAATAACTTCTTCTAGTAGCTCTAACTTTTTCAAAAAATCTTTTTGATAAAGAGATTTATAATAAACATCAGTATTCATCTTTTCACTTTTAATAAATCTACCCTTTAGCTCTAAATCTTTCTTTAAATAATCAATAGTATTTATCATTTTAATTTGTTCCACTCCTAGTATCTTTATAGTTTCTGGCCAAAGAATATTTTCATATAATATTTTTCTAAAATCATTTTTCAGTTTGCTTTTATTCAAATTATCTAGGAATTTATCATAAGATGAAATCACAGATTCTTGCTTCCATTCTTTTGGATTATTATATAATATCATCATTATTACCTTAACCATAAGCTTTAAATGGCTTTTAGGAAACCCACAATATAAAAATAGAACTATTCTTTCTATGAATGTCCTTTTCTCTTCCATTTTAAGAATATGTGTAGTGCAATTATGTAGGTTTATAAACTGATTTTCATATTTTACTTCTTGTAATTCTTCACTTATTGACTCCGCTATTTTATTAATACAGTTTTCCATACAATCTTCAATATAATTTCTAGATAGATTATATTCTTTACTTAAAGATTGAAGTGTATAATATTTATTTAGGTCATATCTTTTTTTAAAGATTTCTAAAAGTATTTTATCCTTTATTATTAACTGTGCTGATTCATAGAGATTTTTTATAAATACTTTTGATTCACTTTTATAATCCTCTTTTAACTTTAAAGAAATTTCCTTTGTACCATTAAAATACTCCATTATAGATAAATTAGATAAATCACTAGCACAAATAGTTTCTTCTATAGCACCTTTTGTAATAAGTTGATATTTACTGAAAATTTCATTATATATGCCTATATTATACTGTTTTTTTTCTCTCTTTATATATTTTCTTAGAAGAATTAAATGTTCCTCGCTTAAATCTAATTCTTTTAGTGCTTTTAGAGAGTATTGCCTAAGCTGAGGTGCTGTAGTATCTAAATTTTTTATAAGATAATCTATAGCCTTATTGCAATCATCTTTATAATATACAGACAGTTTCCTTAGAGCAGAAGCTGCTAGTCTTTTCTCATTAATACTTCCCTCTTTTATATATTCTATAATATGTACTATGCTTTTTACATTTCCACTTTCCCCTAGTTCATAGGGTGTCATATTTAAATAATTAATCATACATATCACCTTTTTTATGTTTTTATTGTTATATTAACATATATTATATTGAAAATAAAATATTATAGCTTCACACTTTTTAAGTTCTAATAGTTTAAGGTTCTTTTAAGATTGGAATGCTGTTATTTAAAGCTATTGATGATATAATATATACTAGTATCATTTTATTACTCTTAAAACTTATACTATAAAATTATATTTTATTGTTTAATCAAATATAATTTTATACTTTAGTAATCGTCAACAAATAGTTAAAATATAAACATTTATTACTGAAAGGGGTTTATATAATATGTATAAAATT
>CAYYWN010000123.1:0-6540 GCA_964474485.1 uncultured Clostridium sp.
AGGTCATATAATTAGAGGACTTGAGGGGGAACCTGAAGATCTTCTATTTAGAAATATATTTTTAGATACTGCACAAATTGCAAGAATTGTAATGGATATGGAAGATGTCGATAGCAAAAGGGTTGGGGTAACTGGTTATTCTCAAGGTGGAGCATTAACTATTGCCTGCGCTGCTTTAGAGCCAAGGATAAATAAAATTGCTCCTGTGTATCCTTTTTTAAGCGATTATAAAAGAGTTTGGCAAATGGATCTTGCAAAAGATGCTTATGAAGAACTAAGTTATTATTTTAGATTTTTTGACCCCCTTCATAAAAAGGAAAATGAAGTGTTTAATAAACTAGGATATATAGACGTAAAAAACTTAGCAAAGTTTATAAAAAGCGAGGTATTATTTACTGCAACTTTATTAGATAACATTTGCCCACCGTCTACACAATTTGCTATTTACAATAATGTGATTAGTAAAAAGCAGTTAAGAATATATAATGACTTTGGACATGAAAACTTACCAGAAACTAATGATGCAATTTTTAAATTTATGAGTGAACTTTAACCAAATGAGCTATCCCTCTACCATCCTCCTCGGAAAGATGGTAGAGGGATAGCTCTTAACGTTAGTTTAAACCTATTTAAGTGGTGAAGTTTATTATTAGTTATGATTTTTATTAAATAAGGTCATATTAAAAGTGTATCTATCTGGATGATATATGGTTTTTGTACATTCAACAGGTCTATCATTTTCATCAAAAAGTACTCTAATGGATAAAAGACCAAAGGCTCTGGATTTTCCAGTTAATAATTCGGCTTCCCTTTTACTCATTCCTATTGCTTTGAATTTTTGCTTTATATAACCTATTTGTAAGTTATATTCACTTTTTAAAAGATCATATAATGAACATTGAATCATATTATATTTTATAAGACCAGGGAAAAACTTTACAGGAATATAGCAGTATTCTATAGCCATGGGCTCATTATCTGCAAGTCTTAGCCTATTTAAAAAGTAGACTTCTTCGCCTGGCTCTAAATTCAGCCTTTTACTTATGTCATCCTCAGGAATAATCTTTTTAAATTCAATGACATCACTGCCAGGTACAAGGCCGCGACTTATCATATCTTCAGAAAAGCCTTGAATTTCAAACTCCTTCTCAATTATCTTCTTTGAGACCAAAGCACCTTTACCTCTAATTTTATAAAGGATACCTTCATTTACAAGATTTGATATAGCTTGTCTTACGGTCATTCGGCTTACACCAAAAAGTTCTGTAAACTCTCTTTCCGTTGGTAATGAGCTTCCAGGTGGATATACATTAGTGTTTATTTGATTTTTAATATATTCTTCTAATTGTACATACCTCGGGGTAGGTGAATTTTTATCAATCATAGTTTAACCTCCAAGTAAATTAAGTTATAAGGTTTAATTATATAAAGTGTAGGGGGTATATGTTTATAGGGATTATATAAATTAGGAAATAATTTTTATATAAGCACTTTAACTACAATCTTTTTAACATTAAGACAATCTTCAAGCCTTATTCCAGGTTTATGTGCATCCTCAGGCATGAATATAAAAAATGAATTTTCTTTTGCAGTTAGAATATCCGAAGGACCTTTAAGTAATTGATAGTCAGATTCTTCATCATATTTCTTTGATATATGTAAATCTTTTATATTTGAATAGGCTATGGATTCTTTTCCATGGACTATAAATTGTACGTCTATATATTTTTTATGAGATTCTAATTCATATTCAGAAATATCACTTGGTTCGTATTCTTGAACAAGGGCAAATATCTTATCTTCTAATATATCATATCTCCCAACAGGAATATTTTCTACATCGGTTTTTTTAAGAAAGTTTAAAGCTTCCTTTATTTCAGGGCTTATGCCATAATAAAGTTCGGCATTTTCAATTAAATCCATTATCATTATAATTCCTCCAGTGCATTCTTTAACTAAACATATTATTTATTTAATTGACTTATTTTCATATTAACACATAAACCTCATTATAATATTATATTGTTAATAATATAATTATAACCCATGGATAAACTATTGTATATACAAATATAAACATTGTATAGACATATATATATATTAAGAGTTAAAGATAAAAATAACTTGGGAACATTTAGTTAAGACTTGTAGGGAATTTAAATATTTAAGAATGTATATTAAGAGATATTGTTAAAAGTGATATATCAACGATCAATGATCTTTTTTTATAAATATAAGACTATCTCAATATTTGAGATAGTCTTATATTTTAGATATACTAAAAGAGGTCACTAGGGGATATTATGATTTATTTTAAATACTGTCTAATATATCTATTATAAAGACTTTATTATTTGTTTTAATATATTTGTAGAGTTTTGTACGGCTATAAGTTTAAACTTTTCATAATCCATCTCAGCTCCATTATTTGCATTATCTGAAATAGACCTTATTACTACGAAGGGAATAGAATTTAGGTAGCATACATGAGCTATACTAGCGCCTTCCATTTCGCAGGCAAGGGCTCCAAACTCTTCTTTTAGCCACAGTATCTTTTTAGTGTCAGCAATAAACTGGTCTCCGCTTACGATTCTACCTATAAATGTTTTGTGATTTGTTATTTCTTTTGAAGATTCATGAGCTAAATTTACTAAACTTTTGTCGCATTTAAAGTCAAAGGTATTTAGTCTTGGGATTTGTCCTATTTTATCACCAAACATTGTGGTATCCACATCATGTTGTACTAAAGAGTCTCCAATAACTATATCTCCAGGATAAATGTCTTCACCAATTCCTCCAGCAATACCAACATTAATTATTTTATCTACATTATAATATGTAATTAATATCTGAGCACATATTGCAGAGTTTACCTTACCTATTCCACACACTACAGCTACAACTTTATTTCCTAAGATAGTTCCATAATTAAATTCCATATTTGCCTTACATACTTTACTTTCAAGGTTCATATCCTTTAATAATATTTCAAGTTCCTCGCTCATGGCTGCTATTATTCCTATTGTCATATTATACCCTCCATCAATTCATAAATTTTATCTACAATAATTATAAGGTAAATTCAAGGATTTGTGAACTAAAGATAGATATACTGTAGTAAATTTAGTTTCATTATAATATAATAAAAAGATATCTAAGCTTTAAATTTAACTTAAAGCTTAGATATCTTTGATTTTAATAAGGCTTTAACTAAGACTTTTAATATATTTTTAAAGGAGATAAAAACATGGCAAAACACTCAATGTCAAGGACAGAACTTTTAATCGGAGAAGAATCTTTAAACAAACTTAAAAACAAAAAGGTAGTTATTTTAGGTATCGGAGGAGTAGGAAGTTTTGCTGTTGAAGCTCTTGTAAGGGGCGGCGTTGGACAGCTCGTACTTGTAGATGATGATATTATATGTATTACAAATTTAAATAGGCAGATACACGCAACTTATAAAACTGTAGGAATGGCTAAAGTTGATGTAATGAAGGAAAGAATACTTGAAATTAACCCAAGTTGTGAGGTTACTGCACTTAGAACATATATAGATTCTAATAATATGGATAAGATAATAACAGAAGACGTGGATTATGTTATAGATGCCATAGATAGCATAACATCTAAAATCGAAGTTGCCCTTTGGTGTGAAAATAATAATAAAAAACTAATAAGTTCTATGGGGACAGGCAATAAATTAGACCCAACAGAATTTAAAGTAGCAGACATATATGATACAAAGATTTGTCCATTATGTAGGGTTATGAGAAAAGAACTTAGAAGAAAGGGCGTTAAGCACCTTAAGGTAGTATACTCAGTAGAAGAGGTATTAAAGCCAGCAGTGGATGAATCTATAAGAGATAAAAAGGAATGTATATCTGAAAGAGATTCATCTAAAATGTGGGCAGGTAAAAGGCAGGTTCCAGGGAGTATATCTTTTGTACCGCCGGTAGCAGGCATGATAATGGCAGGAGAGGTTATAAGGGATATAATAAAATAGCTTTATAAGTATAATAAAAAGAATATCAAGTGAATCTTAGAAGAACTTATCTAGGTACATTGGTAGCAATAGGATAAAAGAGGCCTTCTCTAAGTCAAAAGATTTAGAGAAGGCCTTATTTATTACTCTTGAAATTTTACACTTATTGTGTAGTTGTTTTTAGTATCTTCTGAAAAGAGAGATTGTACAAACTTAGAGATGGATATTTCTGAATTTTTTACAGCGTCCTCATAAATTTGGCCTGAAGATAATTTTTCTTTCATGCCCCTTTTAGCTTCAGTCATCATTACTTCATATTCTTCAGGGGTTAGCTTTATTTCTCCAAATCTAAATACCCCTTTTTCTGGAGTTTCATATACAGTTTTTTCTTCATCAATATTTATTGACTTTATATAAGGCTTAGGCACAGTTAGAGTTAATTTATTGCCATTTATAGAGATAGAGTCTTTAGTTATATTTGAAAGATTAACTACAAATATGCCCCTACCATAAAAATATATGTGTTGAATTTTTTTAAATGCAATGATATTGCCCCAACTATCGTCAATAGATGTTTTTTGATTTAGTTCTACTTCTGTGGTTATCATTTCTTGTTTTTGTACTATATTTTGTATTAAGGCTTCCTCTGTGAAAAACTTGTGGGAGGTGTCCTTTAAATTGGGTACTACCCATTGCTTGGTTTCCTTTTTAGGGGAAGCCCAAAGCTTATAGGCACCATAAAATCCTAGAGACGTAAACATTACTGCTAGGATAGTTAGTGTTATTATTTTATTCTTAAAATTAAATCTTCTCATATATTATATCCCCCAAGGTTAATTTTATAAGTAAACAGTTAAAGTTTTTATGATTATAAACATTTAGTCACTAAGCCAGGATTCATTTGTCATTTTAAAAAGCGCTGGCTCTGTACCTAGTGATTTCATGAGATTTTTGTAATCTTCCATAATATTTTGCCTTTCGTTTCCAGTTTTTAAGGCTCTTATCATTAAGTTTTTAGGTGTTTCGAGTGGTGATATATATTCTACTACAGAAACATCATACCCCTTTGCTTCAAGGAACATAGATCTCATGCCATCTGTTAGTACATCAGCCATTCTCGATTTTAATAGACCATATTTTAAAATATGTTTAAAGGGTTCATAGCTATACTGATTTAACAACTCTCTATGGCAACAAGGAACAGCAATTATTACATCTGATTTTACTCTTATTCCAAAAGCTAAAGCCATATCTGTAGCAGTATCACAGGCATGTAATGATATAACTACATTAATCTTTCTATCAGGTACATAATCCTTTATATCGGATGCTATAAATTTCATATTTCTATAACCTAGATGGTCAGCCATAGTTTTTGAGGATTCAATGACTCCTTTTGAATAGTCAAGGCCAATAAAGAAACATTTTCTTTTCTTAACCTCTGTTAAATAGTAGTTTAAAACAAAAGTAAGATAAGACTTACCACATCCACAATCTAAAATATTTATTGTATTGTCTTCTGGTAAGGTGTCTAATATCCCTTCTAGTAGTTCTACGTATCGATCTATTTGATTATATTTTCTAATTCTATCATTTTTAATCTTACCATCTTTAGTCATGATTCCTATTTCTTTTAAAAGGTTATCAGCTTTTCCAACCTTTATATAGTAATCCCTGTTTAACAATGTAGAGGTTTCATTTATATGACCTAAGTTGCCTTCTGATGAATTGTCATTATTTAAGGACTCTTCTTCATTTACCTCTTTATTTGTCATTTTTATATTTTTATTGTCACCAGTGATTAATATATGAGAGCCTCTTTCTATATAGGATATGGTTACTGAATCATATTTAGAGAGATCCTCGCAAAGCTCATTAAACAAAGAACTTATTGATAATATTTGTGTTTTACCTGAAAAGTTATATTTTATATTACCTTCTTCATAGGTACCTATGCCTTTAAATTCTTTAAGTCCATCCTTAAAATTAATGTGTATAGATTTAAATATACTTTTATTTTCTGAAAACCTATTTTCAAGGCCCATAAGGAATAATTTTATCTTATTTATATTTTGTTTATTCATAATCTTAATCCTTTCTAAAAAAAAATCTAAAATAATATAATCACATTATATATGAAATATCAATATAGATGGTGATTTTTGAAACATTTAATATTCTGTAAATTTACTATTAATAATAGGTATTTAGTAGTAATAAAGATGAATTGTTATAAGGTAACCTGTATAATAGATATAACTATATTAAAATACAAGAGGTGATCTAATGAGTAAATTAGTAGTAATAGGAGGAGTAGCTGCTGGAATGAGTGCTGCTTCAAAGGCTAAAAGAGTAGATCCTAATATGGAGATAGTAGTTTTTGAAAAAGGTAATTTTGTATCCTATGGTGCATGCGGATTACCATACTTTGTATCAGGACTAAATGATGATTATAAAAAATTAATTGCAAGAACCTCAAAAGAGTTTGAAGATGCTGGTATAAAGGTTAATCTAAAACATGAGGTTTTGAGTCTAGATATTGAAGGAAAAACAGTTAA
>CAYYWN010000124.1:0-6511 GCA_964474485.1 uncultured Clostridium sp.
AAAAAGTCGTACAATATTATTAAGCTACTCTCCTAAGACTTTCAAATTCTACTGGGATCATATAGTTTAAAGCACCGTGAATTCTCTTTCAATTATACCAGGATTCAATAAATTCAAAGATAGCTCTTTGTGCATATTCAAAGTTAGGATATTTATGTACATATACTTCCTCTTTCTTAAGAATCGAGTGAAATGACTCTATGCAAGCATTATCGTAGGGATTACTCTTACGGCTAAAAGAGTGAATTAAGCCCTCATCAGCCATTAGCTGTTTAAACTGTTTGCTAGTATACTGTGTTCCAAGGTCACTATGAAGTATTATACCATTGGTATTAGTACCATTAAGACAAGCATTTTCAACAGCCTTAATGGCTAATTCTGCGGTCATATGCTTACCATAGGCGTGGCCTACTATTCTTCTAGAATATAAATGCTAAGTAGGTCCAGCCTTCTTTAAAGACATGGATATAAGTTATATCGGTACACCATTTCTGGTTTATATCAGTGCACTTAAAGTCTCTATCTAAGATATTCTCTTTTTCTAGTACATTATTCTTAGTGCTATGGGGCTTATACTTCTTTACAACTAAGGAGTGGATATTTAAGGTTTTCATATGCCTTTGAACCCTTTTAACACTACATGGTATGCCTGAAGATTCCAGTTTTTGCTGAAGTTTAATTGCTCCATAACGCTTATTACTATCTTCAAATTCTTCTTGTAATTTCTCTCTGAAGTGTTCTGTTTCTAGTTCATGCTTTGAAGGTACTCTTATTAAAGCTTCATAGTAAGTGCTTCTAGGAAACTTTAGTACTTTGCATATTCTTTTTATTGTATATTTTCCCTTGTACTTATTGATGAAGTTTACAACTTCTTCTATAGTTTTTTTGCAAATATGGCGGTAGCTTTTTTTAATATTTCATTCTCCAACTCAAGTTCTCTCATTTTCTTTTGTAGTGCTTGATATTCCTTCATTGTGATGGTTTCTGTTTCAGATACCTTTACTGGTGATAGCTTTTTGATCCATCCATTCATAGTAGATTTTGATACGCCATATTCGCCTTCTAATTCAGTGAGAGATTTATTCCCCATATTGTACAAGTCTACAATCTGTTTTTTAAATTCTTCTGTGTATTTTTTTGTGGCATTGTTGAACATCTCCTTCTTATTAATTACATTTTACTTTGTTCAACTTTTCGTGTCCACAATTATATACTAGCACCAGTATAACAAGCTCCCTTATTCCAGTTCCATGACTAGGATCTACAATAACAGGAAGCCCCGTTTCTTTTTTTATTATCGGTACTGATGCTAAATCAAGAGTGTTTCTAGTATAATCATTAAACGTTCTAATTCCTCTTTCACACATAATAATATTGTTATTACCGCTAGATGAAATATATTCCGCAGCCATTATCCATTCCTTTATAGTTGCACTCATACCTCTTTTTAGTAAAATAGGTTTCTTAGTGCGACCTAAAGCCTTAAGTAATGAATAATTATACATATTCCTAGAACCAACTTGAATAATATCAATATATTTGCACACAACATCCATATTCTTCTCATCCATAAGTTCTGTAACTACAGGTATTCCTGCCTCATCACCTGCTTGTTTTAAGTATTTTAATCCTTCAATCCCTAATCCTTGAAAATCATAAGGACTTGTTCTCGGTTTAAATGCCCCGCCTCTTAATATATCGACTCCTATTTCTTTTAAATATAATGCAATAGTCATTATCTGTTCCTCTGATTCTACTGAACAGTGACCTGCTATAAATACTGGAGACTTATCATCACCTATTCTCAAATCTCCTAATTTTATAACTTTCTTTTTTTCTGTAAACATATTTGAACATATCATATTTATTTCCTCCGCTCATATACCTATAAACTTTTATCAATAGAGTTTTATTTTTAGTGTATGCATTCGTTATTAATATTCATCCCCTAAACTTTTTAGGCCTCTACTTTTCTTTCCACTTACTTGCTATTAGTATATTATTATAGATACAGAAATCCAAGCACTATAAAATATGGAGAAATAAGGGCTTGTCTGCAATTCGAATATGACAAAACAATTTACAGAGGATTTTAAAAATGTAATAGTAGAACTCTCCAAAGCAGAAGAGAGCTTAGCAAATTTAATTTACGTGTATTATATATCAAAATCACTAACAATAAGGTGGTCAAAAGCTAGATATAATATTCGATATTCAAGCAATGATTTTATTTTCATCCATCAATATCTTTTTGTCCGCTACGTGCAATTACACATTTAATATTTGCACCCATTTCATCATTAAAATTGCATGATTCCTCAATTAATTTAGGAATGCTTTCAGCAACATACATTCATACATTATATCTTTTCCATTCATTCTCAAATAGTATGAAAATCGTTTATTTACTAATTGCAATGTTTGATAAGGACTCTCAATCTTCGATGCAAACATTAAACTAATCATTGTAATACCATATAGCAACATTTCCAAAATAAAGTTAATAATTTCATTTTTACCTTTTATTTTGATAATTTGATGTTAGAACTTTATATAACTACTCATACACCATATAATTTATACATCGGTTATGTTGATAAAGTATCACATTATGACATTTATGTTTCTACAAATATATAAGTTAAAACCATATTTAAACTCCCATATAGTTCAATCACTTGACAAAACCAATTTCTTCAATAATATCTTTTAACTGCTTAACATGTTCTAGATTCCTAATATTGAAAACAGACAACTGGGGATTTCTCAAATATACCTCTAATTCTTCGTAAGAAAGATTATAAGGATTGATTTCTCGTCTTACCTCTACACTATCATTCTTGATATAAAAATTTTTTCTCTTTTCAGGCTCTGCAACAGTGTATAAATTATGATTCTTTAATACAATCCTCATACTGTTTATATAAATAATGATAATACTTTTCCTTAATGCAAAATTAATTGCTTCTGGTATTTTATTTATAATTGGCTCTCCTCTATCATTAAGAGAAGTATTACATAATATTGGAATCCCAGTCCTTTTATAAAAAGCATTAACAAGAGTATATGGAATGTAGTTCAGACTATTAACAGTCTGAACACGAGCTGAATCATCAGCATGTATTGCCGCTGGTACTAATTTTTTCTTATTCTCTTTTATTTTATAAGTCATAAGCATAAACTCCGATGGATAATTTGCCTCAAACCAATGCGGCAAGGCCTCTTCAAGAATAATTGGAGCAACAGGCCTCCACCATTGTCTCTGTTTGATATCATTTAATCTTTTTTTTGCTTCTAAGCTTCTAGGATCTGCAAGAATACTTCTATTTCCTAAAGCTCTAGGCCCTATCTCTGCTCTTCCGCTAAACCATACTATTGGTTCCTTTTCAATATCATCAACAAACACTTTTTCATCAAATTTGCTTACTGATTCTATAAAATCTTTATAACACTCTAATGATATTATCTCTTCTAATTTATCGTCAGAATCGCCATAATAAGCATTCTTTAAGCAAAATTTTAAATTATTGATTCCAGCATTATAAAAGTTATATAACCCCATTCCTAAGGCCACACCGCAATCACTAACACACGGTGAAGCTAAAAATCCTTTAAAATTATATTTTTTCATTAAATACGAATTCGTAGGACAATTTAGCCCATAACCACCCGCTATAGCCAAATACGTATCTGTTGAATCTATTTCAAACTCATTTATAATCCTTTCAATCTGTCTCTCTACCATTTCTACCGATAATTTTTGTACAATTTTTACCACCATACTTATTTTATTCTCTTCTTCTGAAAATTTTGTATCCCAGAAATTAAAACTAATACCTTCATCTTCATTCTGAAACTGACTCATTTTCCATATTATACGCTCTACCCACTTTTGGATTAAATAAGTATCTTTATAATCTCTGATGTCTATAAAATCTTTATAAATGTCTAAAAACTCTTCATTTGCCCGACTCTTTGATGCACTCCCAAGCGCCATTAGACTTCCTTCTTGCATTCCATATTTGCCGGCCAAATTTGCCCATATACATGCTGGTGATGCAATAGAAAAAAGATTGATATCCCCCTTCTGAGAGTACGCACCGGCATAGAATTTTTTCATATTAGCATTGTTATCCTCAATATTGTCAGGTCCAGCATCCAATGCTAATGCTATAATATTTCCATTTTTAAATACTTCACTATCAATCATCATTGACGAAAATAAATGATATACGCTATGACTACTAATTTCTTTATTATTACATCCTCTTGAATTTCCACCTGAAAAAGGTGGTGTTCCCCATATCTCTACAATATCTTCAAGAGTTATTTTGTACTCATACAACAAAGAATTAATAAATTCTTCAGAATGCGCGTTATCAAAAAATGCTATATCATGTTTTTTAATTCCTGTAATTCTTTCAAATTCCCAGTAATGAACCAAGTCTAATTTATTGTTATCTAATTTCCACAAAATCATATGATGATCATGCCGAGAACCTATTTTATATATATATGCCATCGAATTAATTTCAGCATATATGGATAAGTAATAACCCCTTTTCATAAATGCACTCCTTTTTACACTAAATTTTAAAAACTCACTCTAGGAATTGGGACTTTGATAATTTTTTATTCCCTTTTTCCACACTATTATACTAATTATCATTAATAAAATAGCAACTATTGGAGTCCATATCGCATAATTAGAAAATTCTTGATGTCCTAATAATAACTGATTTGGATAGAAACTGACAAATCCCATTGGAATTATATACGTTAATAAAAAGAAAATGCCCGAACCATATACATTAATTGGGTATTGATTTATTTCTTCTAATTCAAATATAAACTCAATAAAATAATTACTCCTTACAGTCCATAAAGAAATTGAGGAAATAATAAACACCATACAGGTATAAATTACTACTGAAAGTATTAATGTGACTATAAAGTATATGATTGTTCTATTGGTAAACTGAATGTTTAGTTTTAATCCAGAACTTATTAATAGCACTATTCCAATAACTAACTCATCTATTGGGAACTCTGTATTATATCGTTCACTAAATAATAACTGAAATATTACCGGCAAAGGTCTAACCTTCAATAAATCCAACATACCCGAATGAACCCAATAACCAATATCTATAAAATTTATAAAAAATGTATTAAATATACATTTAACAATGTAAAAGTATCCTACCATCCATAAGACCTCAAACTTGCTCCAACCCAAGATACTGTCAACTTGTGTATAAATTATTTCAATGTTAATTAGTCCAATTATTAGAGCTAGAATACTTGCAAAGCTTATAAATAAAAAGTCTGCTCTATATTCATTCCATTGTTTGAATGACTTTTTCATATATTCAATCCATATCAAAATATACCTTTTCAACTTTTCTTCCTCCTTATTTAGCCACCTTGTATCACTAATCTCTTCTTTGATTTTCTATATAAAATAGCACATGCAACTGTAAATAACAGTAGCCATCCTAATTGTATACTAAAGGATTTCACTAATTCCTCAGTTGATATATCTCTCAAGAAAAATGAAAGTGGTGTATAGTAAATGTATTTAAAAGGTAATACATTTACTAGTAATCTAAGCCATGCGGGATAAAAATCTACCGGTATAAGAGTACCTCCTAATAAAGAAAAGAGTGAGCCTTTTATCATAGATAATCCTATTGAAGTTCCCATCCAAATGCTCAATATCCCAATGCAGAAAGACATTTCAAAAAAAATAAAATAGGAAATTAGACTTGATGCAAGAAATTTAAAGATGTTTCCTCTACTTACCATTTCAATATTAGAATGGAAAAAGATAAAAAACAGTATCATTACAATCGAAATCGCTACTAAATGAATTATTGCTCTTCCTAAATCATCTGCCATTACCATAAAATGATATTTTTGCGGTCTAGACATATCTATTGCAATATTTCCTTGTCTAAAACTTTCGGAAATTTGTATTTCAACTCCACTTCCTAAAAATTTGCGATGAACCACCCCTAGAACCAGATACAAAAACACTGAAGAGTATGCAATTCCTTTGATATCACTCTGTTCACCATAAATTGAATGCCACAATTGAACTTGCACAACCAACATGAATCCAGATGTAATAAGCAAACCAAGTATATTCGATTTATAAAATAATTCTTTCTTGATTCTAGTAATAAAATATAAATAGTACTTATACATCTTTATTCCTCGTTTCATAATAAATATTTTCAATAATCTCCTCTAAATCATACGCATTCATACCATATGATTTAATCGTACAGATTGTTGACATATTTTCTATATTTTCTATATATTTTTCGCGTTTTACCTTAAAGGTATAAATATTACTTTCTTCATCATATTCTTCAATCTCAAAACCCTTCTCCAACAACACCTCATTACTTACTTCATCGACAAATTCCACATCCATATGAATCCACTTTGATTTATTAATTACACTTTTAATATGCCAAGCTATAAAAGCTCAAAAAGCAGATAT